>JAGMBY010000001.1 GCA_023129485.1 Actinomycetes bacterium
TTTCGCCCATTGCGCAAGATTCCCTGATGCTAACTCCCGTAGGAGTCTGGACCATGTCTCAGTCCCAGTGTGGCCGACCGTCCTCTTAGACCGGCTACCGATTGTTGCCTTGGTGAGCTGTTATCTCACCAACTAGCTAATCAGCCGCGGGCCCATCCTTCAGCGCCGGAGCCTTTAGAGAAGCCAACTTATGTCGGTATCTCACCATCAGGTATTAGTCCGCCTTTCGGCGGGTTATCCCTGTCTGAAGGGCAGGTTACCCACGTGTTACTCACCTGTTTGCCGCTCTCCCCGGACCAAATCATCCCGAAGGAATCCTTCGTCCGGTTCTCGCACGACTCGCATTCATTAGGCACGCTGCCAGCGTTCGTCCTGAGCCAGGATCAAACTCGCCATAGAATTAAGTTATAAAGATCCGAAGATCTATGTAACTTACGGTTTTTAATATTTAAATATTTAACTTTAATGTTAAAAGTTAAATATTTAAGACTCGCCATACGCTATTTAATTATCAAAGATCAATGAATTTAAAGATAATAATTTCTATACTAATTCTAAAATACTAAATTAACTTTCAAATAACTATAAATTAACAACACGCAAATTTTAAATCATTACAGACTGTTTTGTCAATACTTTTTTTAAAATTTTTGTAAATAAAAACACTACCAAATATGGTAGCGTGATTAAACAAGATTTTTAATTATATTAAAAACCTTCTACTCATCGCCTCCCATATTCAGTTATAATTTGTGCTTCTTTGTATACTATCATATATATTAATTCCTTCAGCTACTATAGTATACAAATAATTTAAAAATATGTCAAGATATAAAAAAAATATTTTTTTATAAATTTTAAATTAGATAAGTTATTTTATGTAATTTTTACTACTGTTATTTCATGTGATTTTTACTACTATATCAGCTATTATGTTTGCAGCTTCATCTCCTCTATCTGCAGCATTACTCAGATGTCTATATACTTCTCTTAACTTTAACATTTCAACTATATGTTCAACATCCTTAGGACCATGAAATAGATCTGAAATAGCTTCTCTATATACCCTTTCCACCTTATTTTCTATAGATTTTGCTCTATATGCATGTGTTGATGCCACTCCCGGATTCTTTTCTAATCTCATCACACCCAGATATATCTCATTTGCTGCCATTTTTAATAAAGATGCCATCTCTCTAAGATAATCGTTTGGTTTGACATCTAAAATCTGCATTTCATCTACAGTACTGAATCCATAATCAATAACATCATCTATTGCTCTTGATAAGGAAAAAATATCCTCTCTATCAAGTGGTGTTACAAAAGTTTTTAAAAGTTCATCTATTAATATTCTTCTTATTTCATCAGCTTCTTTTTCCTTATCATTTACCACTTTAGCACTTTCTTCACTGTTATTTTGCATAAATTCTTCTAAAGCTTCTATCCCTTGCAGGGCAGCCTTAGCCTGTTTAATAAGGAGCTTTAAGAACTTATCCTCTCTTTTTTTAAATAAATCTCTTATTCTCAATTCATATACTCCTTTAATTAAGTGTATTGTTAATGAGCTAAATTAATACTCAAGGCAAATTTATTTGTTCTTACCTATCATAATATTTCTCTATCAGGAGAAATTGTTTAAATCAGTATTTTGTCAAATAAAAAATTATAAATACTATTACTAAACAACACTACTATGAAAAAAAGACATACAATTGGTATATAGTTTATCCCATTTAATTTGTTAAAATAATATAATATAAATCTATCCTACTAATAGTATAAATTAAATATAATAATTAATTATATAATAAAAAACTGCAGCCATTAATGCTGATAAGGGAATTGTAACAATCCATGCTGTTATAATATTTTTTACAACAATCCATCTAACTTTTGACAATCTCTCTGCTGAACCTGCTCCAACTATTGAAGAACTTACTACATGAGTTGTGCTAACTGGACCTCCTAATAAAGCTGCTCCCAATATTACGGAAGATGAGCTCAGTTGAGAAACAAAACTATGGATTGGTCTTATCTTATAATACTTAGTTCCTATAGTCTTTATAATCTTCCAACCTCCTATAGCTGTACCCAGTGCAATTGCTAAAGCAGAGCAAATAACCACCCATTTAGGTACAATAAATTCTGGTAATTGCTTGGCTGTCATTAGTGCCATCGTTATAATTCCCATCGTTTTTTGGGCATCATTGGTTCCATGACTTAATGACAATAATGTAGCTGTCAATATCTGTGTTTTTTTAAAGAATATGTTTGCTTTAGGAGAGAATCCCCTCACTAAAAAGAGTATGATTTTCATAAATAAATAGCCAAAAATTAATCCCAGAATTGGTGAAACAATAAGTGAGATTATGATTCTTATCATTCCTGATGTTTTAATCATATTGATTCTATATCCAATTATTACAGAACCCAAAATACCACCAACTAAAGCATGTGATGAGCTTGAGGGAATTCCCAAAGCCCATGTTATTATATTCCACATAACTGCTCCTAATAATGCAGCAAGTATTACTTTTAGAGTAATAGTTTGAGGATCAACAATACCCTCTCCAATAGTTTTTGCAACAGAAATACCAAAAATAAAGGGTGCTAAAAAATGACAGATAGCTGTCAAAGCTAAAGCACTTTTAGGACTCATACCTCTTGAAGATATCATTGTAGCAACAACATTACTACTATCATTAAATCCATTTAAAAAATCAAATATTAATGCTACTACTATTAGAATATATAATACAAATTGTTCCATAAATTAACCTCTAAATAATCTTTTCCTTCTGAAAGAATATATTTACTTAAGGAGAGAGCCCTCTCACTAAAAAGAGTATAATTTTTAAGAATAAATAGATAAATGGATGGGTAATAGAATAAAAAAAATTAAATTAATTAATAAATAAATAATTAAAATTTCACCCTAAAATTGGTGAAATAATAAGAAAAAAATAACTCTGAATATTCTATACAAATTTAATATATTCTCTCTTTCCACGTTGCAAAATCTTTCCCCTTAATTCATCAATACCTAACTCTAAGTCCACATTTGAAAGAATATCGTTATCTAACTTTATACCCTTTTGTTCAACTAATCTTCTCGCTTCACTATTAGATCTTGCATATCCCACTTCGTTCAATAATTTTATTAACCATATTTTCCCATTTTTGAACATTTCTGGTTTCAATTTAAATGGTCTAGATATTTCATTTATTAACTCTTTATCAAAAAATCCAATTTTAAATTTTGTATTGAAAATTCTTTCAGCTTCTTCTCCCGAATTTTTTCCCTGATATATATTAACTATGTTCCTGGCTAATTTCCTCTTAACATCTCCTGGATTTACTTTTCCTTCACTTACATTTCTCTCTAACTCTTCTATTTTTGAGTATGTGAAATTTGAAATTAATTTAAAATAATCAAACATAACATCATCAGAAATTGACATAATTTTAGCGAACATAATATCTTTTTCTTCAGTAATTCCAATATAATTTCCCAAGCTTTTACTCATCTTTTCAATTCCGTCAGTCCCAACTAATAACGGGAATGTTATTATCACTTGTGGTTCTTGATTGAATTCTCTCTGCATATCCCTACCAGTAAGTAGATTAAATGTCTGATCTGTTCCTCCTAATTCAATATCAGCTTTTATTACAACAGAGTCATATGCTTGCATTAATGGGTATAGAATTTCCATTATACTTATTGGTATATTATTTTTAAATCTATAGGAGAAATCATTTCTTTCTAACAGTCTAGCTAAAGTATACCTTGATGTTATATTAATCACATCCTCTAATTTCATAGGCTCAAGCCATTCACTATTATTTACTAATTCTGTTTTATCCGGATCCAATATTCTAAAAACCTGATTACGAAATGTTTCAGCATTTTTTTTAATTTCCTCTATTGATAGTATGGGTCTTACCTTTGTTCTACCACTTGGATCCCCCACTCTTGTTGTATAATCTCCAAGTATTAATATTGCAATGTGACCTAAATCTTGAAATTCTTTTAATTTATTTAAGACAACAGTATGCCCTAAATGAACATCTGGAGCTGTTAAATCAATCCCTAACTTAATCTTTAAGGGTTTATTTTCAGAAATTGACTTAAAAAGTTTTTGTTTAAGTTCATCTTGAGTTACTACATCTTTAGCTTTATCAATTATTATATTAAACTGTCTCTCTATTTCTTTATTAATTAAATTATCTTTTTTCCTATCCATTTTTATATCTTGTTATATAATTGAAATATTTGGTTAAATTTACTTAAAATATAGCACAAACTTGAAAATATTTTACACCACCAAAATAATAAATTTAAAAATATAATATTTAATAATTATAGTAAATTTAATAAAGTCTTTATATTTTAACAATAATTCAAAGTATTTCAAAATGTTTATACTATAAAATATTTCTTGAACAAATAAAAAGGGTTTATCGTCTAATATAGAAATTAAAGAATAGAATAAATTATATATTTAATAAATTATAAAATTATTAAAAATAACTACTCATTTTTGTTTGGCATATAACCTGTAGGATCTAATTTTCATTAAGAATCCCTGACTATAATTTCTAAATAAAAAAGTGATTAAAAATGACAAAAAGTAGAATCAAACGAAAGAATAAAAGAAAAAAAATAGTAAATTTTCTTAGAATTTTCAGTATTATAACACTCCTATCCTTGTTTATTTTATTAATTGTTGGAATGTTCACAATTGCTGGTTGTATAACTAATCTTCCTAGATATGAGGATTTAGAACCATCTATTCCAGATCAAACATCTAAAATCTATGATATAAAAAATAAACTTATTACTACATTGTTTGCTGAAGAAAATAGAGAATTGATTTCCCTTGAAAAAATCCCTGTAAATTTAAAAAATGCTGTTGTAGCAACAGAGGATAAAAGATTCTATCAACATAGTGGAATAGATTTAAGAGCTATTCTTAGAGCATTATGGGTGGATATTAGGCACGGTGCAATAGTTGAAGGTGGAAGCACCATAACTCAACAGTATATTAAAAATGTATATTTCTCTCCAGAAAAGGAGTTACAAAGAAAAATAAAAGAAGCTGTAATAGCCTATCAATTAGAGAAGCATTATACTAAGGACAAAATATTAGAGATGTATCTTAATACCATATATTTTGGAGGCAATGCGTATGGAGTGGAGGTAGCATCCAAAACTTATTTTGGTAAAAGCGCTAATAACTTAAACTTACAGGAATGTGCTTTGCTTGCTGCTCTTATCAGGTCTCCAAATGAGTACTCACCATTTGGAAATATTGAAATTGCAAAAAATAGAAGAAATATCGTCCTGCAACTAATGTATGATCAAAACTATATAACTTACCAACAAATGGTGGATGCAAAGGAATCGCCTATTGAACTAAATCCCACAGTAAGAACTGCCACGAAAGCACCCTATTTTGTTGAATATGTAAAAGAGTATTTAATGGATAAATATACATACGAACAGATTTTTAAAGGTGGATTTGAAATCTATACAACCTTAGATTTAGACACACAAAAAGCAGCAGAAGAAGCTATAAATGAAGTCCTATTTGAACCTTCTGATCCATCTGCTGCATTAGTAGCAATTGATCCAGAAACTGGTTTTATAAAGGCTATGGTTGGTGGAAGAGATTTTTCTATAAATAAATTTAACATTGCAGCGCACGGAAAAAGACAGCCGGGATCAACATTTAAACCTTTTGTATTAACTACTGCGGTAGAACAAAGTATATCTCCAAGTAAAACTTTCAATCCAAATGGTCCTATTATATTAGAGAATCCAGGTGGACCTGATTGGCAGGTAGATAATTATGGAAATGCAAAATATGGAGAAAAGATGAGTATTGTTGATGCCACAATTCATTCAGTAAATGTTGTTTATGCTCAATTAACTATGGAAGTTGGTCCGGAAAATGTAGCAAAAACTGCAATGGATATGGGGGTTTTAACTCCACTTGAATCAAATCCTGCAATTGGTTTAGGGGGAATAGGTGGAGTTTCTCCATTAGATATGGCGAGTTCTTTTTCCACTTTGGCTAATAATGGTACTCACTATAAACCAATTTCAATTCTAAAAGTAACTGACTCTAAAGGAAATATTATTGAAGAATTTCAACCAGATTTTAAAAGACCAATAAGAGATTCAACAGCATATCTTGTAACTGATATTTTAAAGAGAGTCATTACAAGTGGAACAGGAAAAAGAGCAGATATAGGCAGACCCGCTGCAGGTAAAACAGGAACAACCCAGAGATATACTGATGCCTGGTTTGCTGGTTATACCCCCGAGCTTACAGCATGTGTTTGGATAGGTTTTCCAGAAGAAACTAAACCAATGGGTAGGATAAGAGATACAATTGTAGTAGGTGGAACTTTCCCTGCAGAAATATGGAGAATATTTATGACTAAGGCATTAGAAAATGTGCCAGTATCTGATTTCCCTTCTCCAGAAAAGAAACTTATCGAGGTTGAAGTGTGTAGTAGTTCTGGGTTAATACCTGGACCATTCTGTCCTGATAGTGAAAAGCAGCTATCATTATTTGTAGAAGGATCTGAACCAAAAGAATATTGTAATGAACATAATAAAGTTTCCATGCCTAATCTAATAGGTTTGAGTAAAGATGAAGCCATAAAAATCCTGGAGTCTTTAAAATTAACAAATATTGAGATAATTGAGGAATTTAATCCAGACTATCCAAAAGGAAAAGTCTTCAAGCACGAACCAACACAAAATGAGTTTGCAGTTTCTAAAAATGGTGAGATACCAAAAGTTATGATTTTTGTAAGTAAAGGTCCTGAACAGAAGATGATGCCAGACATAATTGGTCTTTCAGAATCGGAAGCCTTAGAAAAACTTAAAGCCTTGGGGTTTGCTAATATTATTGCTGTTTATGAATATAACAACGAAATAGAAAGTGGAATTGTTTTTAATCAAACACCAGATTCAGGAGAGGTTATTAAATTAGACTATGAAATAAATATTATCGTCAGTCAAGGTCCAAATCCTGAGGAGGGGCAAGTTCCTAATGTAATTAGTAAAAATGTAAAAGATGCAATAATCATATTACAAGAAGCAGGATTTACAAATATATTGGTAAATGAGATTCCAAGTCAAGAAAAAATTGGAACTGTTATTAAACAAAATCCCGAACCTGAAAAATGGGTAAAATATGAGAGTAAGATATATTTAGAAGTAAGTATGGGAGTTGAAGTTCCAAATGTAATTGGAATGAAGGAAGATAAAGCTAAAAATACACTTGAAAAGAAAGGATTTACTGTAAATATTCAATATGGTACTTCCTCTGAACCTATTGACCCCTCAGTAGTATATGTACAAGAACCTGACCCAATGACATATGTTGAATACAACTCAATAGTCACAATCTATGTCCAGGAATAATGTGTCATGTCTTTCAATTTAACAAAAGGTCTATCTAATTTAAAAATGATGCAAGCTTTGGGTATACTTTCTTGACTGAAAATGTCTGCGAAAGTATACCACAAAGCTATTAATTAAAAAGTTGTCATTC
>JAGMBY010000010.1 GCA_023129485.1 Actinomycetes bacterium
TAGATGTCCTAAAGGAAGACCTCGTAAAAGGGAAAATTAAACTATAGAAAAAAAATAGGATGTCCCTATTTTTAGGAGAATATTTATGAATTATCAAGGGAATGGAGAAGTAACTTTAATTAATAATGAGATATATAAATGTAGTTTTAAATTATATCAAGAAAAAGATAGTAGAATAATCTTATTGTGTAAATTTTTTGATTATAATTCAATTTCAAGTTTAATCTTTGCAAGGGATTTTAAGGTAAAACAATTTAAAGGAAAAACCAAAAATAACTTCGAATGTTACACAGAGAAAATAATTTTGGGTGATTTTATAAATATTTCAGATAGTGAAGAGTATGTAATATTTTATCTAAATGAAATAGAAATTATTACAACTATTAAAAGCCATGAGAATGCTTTTTGTTTTAAAATAACAAACTTTTGTTTAAATAAATTTTGTAATTTTGAATTATCATTACCTAATTCTTATCAAGATAGAAAACAAAAGTTAAATTTCTCTGTTATGCCTTTAGATAATTTCGAAAAAATAAATAGAAATTTAAGAACAAATAGAAATGTAGAGATTACTAGTGAAATAATTTACTTAAACAACGAAAATTTATTATCAATTGAACAAATCATAACAATTATCGATAATATTTGTTATCTTTTATCGATTGCTAATGGCACTAAAATACAATGGATTAGCTATAAATTCTATAAAGATTCATACTTACATGAAAAGTATTTAAATAAAGTCACAAGTTCATATACGCCTTTTTTTATTATTGCACCAGATATTAATTCGATTAAAAATTTTATAGAAACCGTTTATTCTACCTTTATTGAAAGAAAAGACACTTATCATTTAAAATGGATTATTAATGCATTTCTTGATTCAAAATCTGAAGGACGCTATTTAGGGACGAGAGGGCTAAGAGCTGTAGTAGTTATGGAAATGCTAAGGGGGTATTTTTTAAAGACTAGAAACATTGATGATGACATTTTCCAACCCATAGTTTTTAAAAAGATTAGAAAAAACATTAAAAAAGAGATTGAGAGAACCTTAGAATATGATATAAAAAATAATGTTGATTTGTCAGTTGAAAAAAAAATGCTTTTTTCCAAGATTCCAGAATTGAATAGGAAACCTTTTAAAGAAATATTAATAAGATTTTTAGAAAGTATTAATTTTGATGTAGAAAAAGAAAATGATAATATTAAATGTTTTATTAAAAGCCGCAATGCATTAGTTCATAGAGGTCAATTTTTTTATGATATATACAATGAAAGTGATTGTAAATATAAATCAAGTTTTGAAGAATTTACTTTTATAATTAACTTTATAGATAAAGTTATTCTCAAGCTAATAGGTTATAGTGGTTTGTATCAGAATCTCTATCAAACAATACAAAAGGGTGGATGGCGAGAGTACGAAAATATTTAATAATTTTAGGCGGAAATACCAGGAGACGGTTGTCCCTATTTTCAAACTGAAAAACGTTAGAGGAGTCAAGAAATTTCAGCCCTTTGGCTTTTGCTGAATTTCTTTTTATTTCGATAAGAAGGATTTTTATTAAAACAAAAAGTATTTTTAAAATATATTAATTCTTTTGTTAAATCAAAATTATATTAATAAGGATAGACATGAGCAATAAGAAGATTTTAAAAAAGAAAGCAAGAGATTTTTTAGGTCCAGTTATTATTTTTACATTTTTATTAGGAGTTGCAAGAGATATTTTTGGATTTATTGATTTCCCATATGCAACTTATATATTGTTAGGTATTGCACTTATTCTATTAGAGATTTATCTTATTATTTTAATTAGCAATCCATCAGATATGTCCCCTAAAAAAAGAAAAATTATTTTAGTTTTTTTGTTTATATTACCTTTTGTTTTCTTTAGCTTTTTGATTTGGAATGAAAAAAGGGTAGCACCAATATTTTCGGATCCAAGAGTTAAAATTGCAAGAATTAGAATTATCGCTGATTCTTCTCAATGGAAGAATATCTATGAAAACAACCAAATAATAGGTTTTAAAAATGATATATTTTCTACTAGAGAAAAATGGTCCCAATTTTTTCGCTCTAATATGGAAAAAAATCTTGAAGGAAACGAGATGAATGAAAAATTACTATTAGTTTATAATTATTTGAAACAAAAAATTGAAAATAATTGTGACAATTTAAATATTAACTATAATAATTGTGAACAATCATATAAACTTATTTTAGAATCTGATTTTGAAACTTTTCGTAATGCCCTTATTGATACCTTTTGGAGTCTTTACGAGAAAGAGAATAAGACATTATTTAAATGTATTAAAACTTTATGGCCTCAATCGGAAGAATCGATTACATTAAAAAATCAGATGCCAAATACTTATTATGCATTATTTGAGCTATCTATGGATTTATTTAGAGACGTTAGCCCAATATTTGATATTATTATAGAAAATAATACTGAAAGTGAAATTGTAATACATTCCGCTTCCTTAGGCATGCGCAATATTCTCTTTGACGAACCGGCGGCAGGTGGACCGTCAGGAAAAACTTTAGAGGTTTCTGCAGGATATAATTGGGACTTAAACACTTTAAAGGATAAAAAACTGCAAAAATGGATAAGAAACTATTTAGGTAAATTAGATCTTCCAGTTATATATGATAAAAGTATTTTAAATTTAAACTTTGAGTTAGATCCACCTTTGATTATTCAAAGAGATGGTTCTAATAGATTTATTATTAAATTTACTAGAGGATATAGAAGGCAAAGTGAAATTAGATTTAATTTTTATTATAAAGAAAAAAAAGGAATTGTCTATTCAAGTTGGTATAGATTTATACCTTAAGATTTATTAAAATAATCCTAAACATCTTTAAAATAATTAGGGACCCATTTTCTTAGACAATTAATATTTTACTTTTAAATTAGATAAATATGGACAGGTATACCAGGACTAATAATTCAGTAACTTTTCCCGGACAACCCATAAGGGCTGAGGAGTTTCTTAACCAGATAGTTGAGGTTTTAGGTAATATTATAGATAGAAGTCCTAAAGTAAGACCTCGTAAAATGGAAAGCTAGACCATAGAAAAAATAGGATGTTCCTATTTTCAAAATAAATTATGATGATTTGGTAATGTATTAGTAAAACCTAAAATTATTCATAATATAAAGGAGGTTTATATGGGTGTATTAATGCATTCATTTTTTTCTTTACCAATTTATAAAAGAGATTATAAAAAATATTATGAGGATTACGAGGAAGATTTAAAAAAAAGAAAAATACATTTTGGTACTCTATGCGGAACCCCTTTTGATGAATTAAATAAAGATTTGAAAAATTCTAGGGAGCAAAGATGGTATTGGCCTCCATGGAAATTTAACGATATAGTTGGTTATTTAAATATTGGAATGGACGGAGGTAAATGCTTAACAGCAGATATATTTTTAAGAAGAAGATACTTCCCAAGAAAACATTATTGGAGAAATGATGGTTTTTCTACTTTAGAAAATCAACATATTTTGTATGCGCTTGAAATTGAAAAAATAGAGATAAATACTGATAATAATCAATCTTATATCGATGCCCTGAATATTGTTATTGAGAGAGCCAAATCATTTTTTAAAAAAAGAAGAAAGAAATATTATATATGGATTCCAATATATTCTTTTGAGTGTTTTGACTTTGTGAGGGCTTATAAAGAACTAAAAAAATATAAATGTGCAATTTAATTTTAAATGTTTATTAATCTGATCTCAGAAGTACAAGAGTATCAAAGATGTAGAGAACGTGACGTTTTTGTCCAGAGTAAAATCAACATATAACGTACCAGAACATATCAAAATTAAGTCTATCTTAACAAGGATAAGGATATATATTATGACGCTAAAAAATTACGAAGAAATTGTTAATAATTACTCTACTCCTACTCTTATTATAGCAGGACCAGGTACTGGAAAAACATATTTATTAGCTGACAGAATTAAACGTCTATTAGATAAAGCAATAGATAAAAACACGATAACTGTACTTACATTTGGTGTAGATGCAAGTAAACACATGCGTGAGAAACTTATAAAGACAGATGGGGACTTCAAAATTAAATCTGATAACCTTCCGCATATATCCACAATGCACTCATTGGGTTTTAAAATAATACAGGAGAAGCCTCGAAGCGTTGACCTGCTTAAAAAAAATCTAGAAACACAAAGTAACGAAAACATAAAGAGATTAATGTACCGCGATTCTGCTTTAATACTTGGTTTTACTGAAAATGATAGTAAAGAAACTATTGCTTGTAAGCAATGTGGTAATTGCGAAGAAAAACCTGAAGAAAAAAAATGCAAGATATGCAGAAAATATAGAGAAATAATGTCGAAGTGTAATTATATAGACTTTGATGATCAAATACTTTTTGCTTGCCAAATACTTGAGAATAATCCTGATATACTCAAAAAGTATCAATCTCGAGCAGAACATTTATTGGTTGACGAATACCAAGATATTAACGCAGCGCAGTTTAGACTAATAGAATTGCTTAGCAGGAAATCTAGAAACAGTCTTTTCGTGGTTGGAGATGATGCCCAAAATATTTATGCCTTCCGTGGTACAGACCCCAAATTTATCCTGCACTTTAGCGAATATTTTCCTGATGCCGAAATTTCTTCACTAACAAGTAGTAGAAGATGCCATGACAAAATAATGGAAGACGCCTTTAAGGTGCTAGAACAGTATTATAATGATTGGTCTGGTAAACCTGAATTGATATATTGTGTAGATAGTGGTGAC
The DNA here is from genome assembly GCA_023129485.1 of Actinomycetes bacterium. GTDB lineage: Bacteria > Actinomycetota > Humimicrobiia > JAHJRV01 > JAHJRV01 > JAHJRV01. The sequence continues at coordinate 4,780 of JAGMBY010000010.1, forward strand.
ATGCCTTACATTTGGCAGTCCCCTAGCGAATCAGCTGAAGCGGAGATGGTTGCAAAGATTGCCCGACATTTCGTTCCAGAAAAGACAGTTTTGATACTGGTACCAAAGAAGGAATTCTTTCCATTAATTTCTGACGTATTGTATAATCATAATGTTCCCCATGAGTGCCCTGTAGATCTTTTACCACTACGAATAAAAAGAGCAAAAAATTTTATAAATTGGATCGTAAACCCTACTAACAGTTTTATAACAAGGTTGATTGTTGAAGACCTTATAAACAACGATAGCGTTGCGAAGGTACCAGGTGCAAAAAAGGGTAGAAATTGCTCTCCTGAAACAATCCAGAAACGAATAGCTGTTGAGATCGAAATTGCTAAATTATGGGAATTAGTAGGAAAGAGAAATAACCTTTTTTCTGTTATTGAAAACCTCGAGAAACCAAATCAAACCTTAATACATATCAGGAATGGTCTCTTGAGTCTGATGAACTTTTATAATGATTTTAAAAGGAAAAATCGAGGTGAATTTGTGAAGCAATTATCTGTTGTAACTGGTATTTGGTGTGATCCGTCTAAATTTACTGAAGATATATCCACCGTTGTTGAGCTACTCCAATTTCGACGTCCTATGGGTCCAGGCTCGGTGGAATTGAAGACTATGAGAAAAGCTAAGGGACTTGAAGCAGATATCGTTATGATAGTAGGACTAGAAAATGATATAGTGCCAAACCCAAAAAACGATGATATTACTGAAGAAGCTCGTTTATTCTACGTTTCCATGACGCGAGCAAAAGAAAAGCTATTTCTATTTCATTCCCATAAAAGACCACGGGGCATATCATATGGTAAAGAATTAATGGGTAAGGCGAGGTCTAGGTTCCTTGATATTATTGGCAGGAAAAGTAAATATGTGGGATATAAGAAGAAAAAAGCGTGATTGGCGCCTATTAATATAGATGTCAAAAGGATGCGTTGTAATAGCTCAATAATTCGGTAACTTTTAGCAGAACACCTATAGGATCTGAGTAGTTCTTAACCAGATGGTTAAGGCTTTAGGTATTATTATAGATAGACGTCCTAAAGGAAGACCTCTTAAAAGGGAAAATCAAACCATAGAAAAAATAGGGTGTGTTATCCCTATTTTCTAATAGTTGATGAAAATTATTGTTTTAGGATGGGAAAATTATGAGTAATAAAATGCAAGAAAAGTATTTACCTTTTAAGGAAGATGTTTTAATAAAACATTTTGCTCCGGTAGGAAAAAATACAAAAGTGAATAGAAATCATATAAATTACTATAAAAAAAGTATTATAAAATATAAAAGTTATAGAAAGAATAAAAAAAGCATTTTTGGGAAACCTTTATGTGAAACAAGTAGACCGTGTCAAATACAAAAAGATGAACGTTTTTGGACAGTTAATACCTTAATGAATATATATCATAACAAGAATCGAGTCTATGATTTATGTATGTTATTTGAAAAAGCTTTTGGAAAGAAAGTTCCAACCTCTATAGAACTTGATAGCTGGAGAGAATGTTTGAGTAGTGATAATTTAAAACTATATTTTGAAGTAGATTTACCATCTCCTCCTTCCTATAAAAATAATTTGTGCTCATTATTTAAAGAAGATAAAATCCAAGAACATCAAATAATACCTTTTATTATAGCAAGTGCACATGATAAGAAAATTTTAGAAGGATCGACCCAAGTTGATGCATTAATATTAAATCCAGATAATGGATTTAATATTTTAATTGAAGCCAAAGTATTATCAGATATTTCAATTAGTGTTACATACGATGTTGTTAGAAACCAGATTTCGAGAAATATTGATGCTATGCTGGAGAAAAATGAAAGACTTTGTAATCCCTTAAAAAAAAGAGATCCGTATAAAAGTTTATTTTTATTGTTAACCCCTAAACTTTTTAAGGACAACCCAACTAGTCGTTTATATGGATATAAAATAAGAGAATATCAAGATAAAAATAAAGGGGAAGACGCTTTAAAAAAAGATTTACCTCATAGAACAAAAGAAGAGCTGCGGAATATACCTTCCAGAATTGGTTGGTTAACCTGGGAAGATTTTAAAGAAGTGAATAAAAAATGTTCTCCATGGTCATTGGAGAAAGAAAATTATTTATAAAAAAAGAAGCTATTTTAATGCGAAAGAGGATGGGGCAATATAAAGAATCCATGGGGTCGGGTCTTGAAACATAACAAAAGCTATATTATCTTTGC
>JAGMBY010000100.1 GCA_023129485.1 Actinomycetes bacterium
GATCTCCTTTCAGGGCAAGCTCTGAGCGAAAGCGAAGGACATTACTCAAAACAGGCTGCGCAATCTCATTAAGAAAATATAAATAACTTTTAGAAAAATAAATGAGGGGGTTAAAAATGGCTATTAAAAGAATAGGCATACTTACAGGCGGAGGAGATGCTCCAGGATTAAATGCTGCAATTAGAGCAATAGTAAAAAAATCTCTTAAATATGGATATGAAGTTTATGGAATAAAAAATGGATGGTTGGGTCTTATTGAAGGAGATATTGAAAAATTAGACCTTGATTCAATATCAGGAATATTGCATGTTGGAGGAACATTCTTAGGAACTTCAAGAACTAATCCTTATAAAAAAGAGGGTGGGGTTCAGAAAGTACTCGATAATATAGAGAAATTCAAATTGGATTGTTTAATAACTCTTGGTGGTGAAGATACTAATTCTGTTTCTAATAAATTATCTAAAGAGGGAGTAAAATGTGTTGGGGTTCCAAAAACCATTGATAACGACATATCGGGAACAGACTACACTATTGGATTTGATACAGCGCTATCAATAACAACAGATGCTATTGATAAACTTCATACAACAGCTGCTTCTCATCACAGAGTTATGGTTGTAGAGGTAATGGGAAGAAATACCGGTTGGATAGCAATGCTTGCTGGTCTTGCAGGAGGAGCAGATGCAATTTTAATACCTGAGGTGCAATTTGATTTTGATGATATTATAAATAGAATTGAGGAAAGGAAAAAAAGAGGAAAGAATTTTTCATTGATAGTTGTTGCAGAAGGTGCAAAACCTACTCCTGAAGCTGAACAAATTATAAAAAGTAAAGAAGTGGATGAATTTGGACATGTGATGTTAGGTGGAATAGGTCAGATAGTTAAAAATAGATTAAAGGAAGTAGGTTATGAAACAAGAGCTGTAATATTGGGTCATTTACAAAGAGGTGGCAAACCGACAGCATTTGACAGAATCCTTGCCTTAAAACTTGGAGCAGCTGCAGTTGATTTAGTAAAAGAAGAAAAATTCAATAGAATGGTTGTTTTAAGAGGAACTAAAATAATTGATATACCTATTGAAGAAGCAATAAAAGAGATAAAATATGTGGATAATGACCTCTACGAACTTTCAAAACTATTCTATTAAAAAGATTAGAATAGGTGTTTTAACTTCAAATAATTAATAAAAAATTTACTTAAAGGTGGTAAAATAGGTGATTATTCCTATATCAGATGATTATCCCACAAAACTTAAACCAATATTTACCTTTTTGATAATAGCTATAAATATTATTATTCACTTATGGGTTCGCATAATCACAGCTAATCTTGAAAATTTTATAAATAAGTGGGGATTTACACCAACTTCATTAAACTTACTTCCATTTCTTATTCCTGTTTTTACTATATTTACGTCCATGTTTTTACATGGAAACTTCATTCATTTATTGTTTAATATGTGGTTTTTATGGATATTTGGAGATAATATCGAAGATGCATTTGGTCACTTAGGTTTTATAATTTTTTATTTTCTTTGTCATGTAGGTGCAATATTTGGACATATTTTATTCTATCCAAATAGCTCTCAACCAATAATTGGTGCAAGTGGAGCAATATCCGGAGTAATGGCTGCTTATCTATTACTTTACTGGAAATCTCCTATCAAAGTACTTCTTTACTTTACCACAACAAAAATCCCAGCTTTAATTTTTATAATCTTATGGTTCATATATCAGATAATTTATGGTATGGGTTCTTTAGCAAATCCAGGACTTTTGGGTAATGTTGGATGGTTTGCACATATTGGTGGTTTCTTAACAGGAATAATTCTAACTATAATACTACCAAAAAATCCAAAAAGATATATCAAAAGATACATTTAACCAATTTTATTTATTCTACAAATTTACATTTGGATAAAAATTTAAAATATTTGACTAAAAATTCTGTATTTCTTAATCCCGTTTCTAATTCAACTAAATCTGCGACTTCTGATAATTTTCTTTTACCATTTACCCAATAAAGAGCAACAGTTCTTAATAAGGAAAATACTTCTTTGCTTTCTTTCTTAAGAGTATAAAATTCTTCTTTCTGCTCCCTGCTTAATCTATTAAAAATTGATGTCTCTGATATTGGTCCTTTATATAATCTTTTTATAATAGTTTTATCAGCAATTTCTTCCCATTTTTTTACATTTTCATCTTCAAATTCCCTGATCAAGCCTTTCTTTTTTATTGCTTCTTCTTTTAGAGTCTCATATAATTTTTTTATCTCATTCTCATTAAAACCTAATTCTTTGAAAACTGTTATTTTAGCTTTATCAAATTCCTTTATAGTAAATTCTTCAATTTCTTTATTATATTTATCAACTTTAATAGGAGATAATTTTTTTAGAGAAGTAAAAGCATTTTTTTGGCAATTAATGAAATATTTAAGTTTTTTCTCTGCATTTATTACTTTAATAACAATACTCTTTATTACTTTTTTATTTTTTATTTTCTTTGAGATTTTATCTGCTGCAATATTCTCATGTTTTGATTCTGTTTTGAACTCTTTTGAATCTCTAATAGATGAAATCTCAGTAATTTTCTCCTGAATAAATTTTAAAATTTTTCTTTTATACTTAGACATCATTTCATTAGCTAACCATATTACTTCTTTACTCCCTGCATTTGCTAAAAAATAACTATATGTAGCAGCAATAATACCTACCCTTTTCAACATCTCTGGATCAACTTTCTCTATAGTATCCAAATTCGTATGCCAGAATTTATCTGGCCACTGAATAAGCATTGGACATGGGATTCCAACTGTTGGATCTGATAGGATGTAATGATCACTTCCGCCAGAAAATTTAGTAACTGCGTGCTTAAAAGAAGCATATCTACTAGTCCCAGAAAAGCTCTTAATATTTTTTGTAAACTCCTCTCTTATTCTTTCTAAAAAATCATTTACGAAACTGCTATTTGAATCTGGTGTTCTTTCTATGAGAAATGAGCTTTTACAAATTTCCTGATTTTCACCTACCATGTCCAGATTTATTGCAGCTATCATTTTTGGTATTTTGTCTTCATGAGTAGCTAAAAATGCAACTGTCCCAGTCATTTCTGGAACCCACAGAAACCTGATATTTCTTTTGGGTTTTTGAAGTTTTCCCTCATTAATCAATTTATTAATAGTTCTCGCAATTTCTAAATTAGTTGCACTTCCCGAAACATTATCATTTGCTGCTCCTTGAGGATGACAGAGATGTGAAACTATAATTATTTCTTCATCTGTTTCTCCAGGAATAATCACAGATACAACATCAATTTTTCCCTTATAAAATTTACTTTTTACCTTTGCATTTACTCTTACTTGTGATTTATTATTTTTAATTCTTTCCTTCACTATTTTTCTTAATCTCTCTCCCTCCTTTGGTGAGAGAACAAAACCAAAGCATTTCTTATCTCCCTTTTGCCACCAAATTGATGTATATTGAATAGCATCAGGTATGTCCATATGATGTCGAACAGGTTTAATCTCTCTCATACCATCATAGATAATGCCTATTGCTCCAAATTTCTCAACTGCTAAGTCATAAACTCTTCTTAAATCTCCCTTTGTTAAGACAATCTTTCCTGTTACATCAACATTTTCATATTCAGATTGATCCTCACCGTCTTCAAGAACTATAATGTTAGCTTCCCCCTCAAATGGTGCACTTCTCTGGATTAAAGAAATTTTAAGGTCATCATAATC
>JAGMBY010000101.1 GCA_023129485.1 Actinomycetes bacterium
TGAGAGCGAACAAATAGAGAATTTCTTGGACTCTCTTGCTAATCAGACTTTGGAAGCTAAGAAGATAATAATTGTAGATGGAGGGTCTACAGATAATACTGTTGTGAAATTAAAAAAGTTTAAGGAAAAAATACCTAATCTAAATATACATATAAAAGAGGGTTTTAACATTTCCCAGGGTAGAAACTTTGCTATCAGAAATACGGATACCAAGCTTATTGCAATAACAGATGGAGGAGTAGAATTAAAAAAAGACTGGTTAGAAAATCTTTTTAACAGCTTTAAATTAAACAAAAAGGCGAAAGTTGTAGCTGGATTTAGTTTACCTTTATGTAACAGTTGGTTTGAGAGAACAATTTCCTGTCTTTTTATGCCACAAATTAGAGAAATTAACCCTAAAAAATTCATGCCTTCCTCAAGGTCTATTGCTTTCAAAAGGGAGGTATGGGAAAAAGTCGGTGGTTATCCTGAAGATTTAGATGTTGGTGAGGACATGTTTTTTGATTTCAAGATAAAAAATTCAGGTTATAATATAATTTTCAATCCAACTGCTATTGTTTTATGGAAGATAAGGAAAAATATTCTTCAACTATTTAAGCAGTATTTTAGATATGCAATGGGTGATGGAATTGCAAATATGTATTCTCATAGACATGCCCTTAGATTTTTTGTTTATATCTTTCTCCTTTTATTAATAATTTTATTCTTTTTGACAAGAAATTTCTTATTTCTAATTTTGCCACTGCCTTTTGCAATATACTACATAAGAAAAGCATACATTAGAAGTATTAAAACCTTTAAAAAAGAACCTTTTTGGGAAATATTTTTTGCATGGATATCATTTCCATTTTTACAATTTTTAATAGATATTGCAAAAATGGCAGGTTATATTTGGGGATTGACAAAAAGAAAAAAAGTGTTTGTCATTCTGAAGGAGCGATAGCGACTGAAGAATCTCTTTAAAAAATCTTGAACAAAAGCTTTGGGTATACTTTCTCCCTTCGCTTTGCTCGAGGGCAGGCTCTGAAAATGTCTGCGAAAGTATACCACAAAGCTATGTGATGGAAATTATGTAGGGCAACCCTTTAGGGTTGCATTGTTAAGCAAGGCTAAAGCCTTGCCCTACATTGGTATTAATTGCTTAATATTTATTTTTATTAGATTTTTAAATTTTCAGGAGGATTTATAGTATGAAAGCAGTTATTTTAGCAGGTGGAGAGGGAACCAGACTTAGACCAATAACATATCAAATACCAAAACCAATGATTCCATTGGTAGGAATGCCTTTGATTGAATATGTTATAAGAAATCTTAAAAAATACGGAATTGAAGACATTATATTAAGTACATTTTATATGTCATCCATATTTAGTTCTCATTTTGGAAATGGAGAAAAGTTGGGAGTTAATATAACTTATGTAACTGAAGATGAGCCCCTGGGAACATGTGGGGCTGTTAAGAATGCTGAGAAATACTTAAAGAATGAGGAATTTTTAGTATTTAACGGAGATATTATAACTTCTTTAGACTTTAATGAACTGATAAAGTATCATAAACAAAAAGAAGCTACAGCTACAATTACATTAACACCAGTTGAGGATCCAACAATGTATGGGCTTGTACCCATTGATAAAGATGGGAGAGTTATAAAATTTTTGGAAAAACCAAGGTGGGATGAAATAACAACAAATCTAATTAATGCAGGAACATATGTATTAGAGCCAGAAGTTTTAGAACTTGTACCAGAAGGAAAAAATTATTCATTTGAGAGAGAACTTTTTCCTTCACTTTTATTAAAAGGGGAGAAAATATTTGGATTTGTTTCAGAATCTTATTGGCTTGATTTAGGAACTCCTCAAAAATATTTGAAAGCCCAGACTGATATTTTAGAGGGAAAAATAGATTTTGATTTTCCATTTAATCAAAAGAAAGTGGGAATTTGGATAGGGGAAAATACAGAGATAAGTAAAAGTTCTAACATATTCCCACCAGCGTTTATTGGTGGATATTGTAAAATAACCCAAGATGTTATTATAAATAACCAATCAGTGATACTTAATAAAACTGAAATTTGTAATGGCACAAGAATTAAGAACAGTCTCATTATGAATAATTGTAAGATAGGTAATAATTGTTTAATAGATGGGAGTATTATATGTAATGGAGTTGTAGTTGGAAATGATGTTCATATTACAGATGGTGCAGTTATAGGGAGCGACTGTATAATCGGAGATCAAAATCGTTTAACCAATGGTATTAAAATTTTTCCCAAAACAGTTTTAAATAAAGGAGTAATCTCATTTTAAGAGTTAAAACAGTTTTAATAGGGAATAATTACTTTCTAAGAGGTGTCGAATTTTGAAAATTGCAGCATATAATCTCTACCTTTCAACTTTAGGGGGTGGAGAATTACATATGGGGAAGATGGCAGAGTTGTTAAGTAAAGATCATGATGTTGATATTTTGACAAATAAATATTTTGATTTAAATAGATTTTCTAAACATCTAAATTTAGACCTTTCAAGGGTAAAACTCAGGGTTTTTCCATATATTTCATCTGAGTATGCCAGCACTATCACAAAAGATTATGATCTTTTTATAAATGCTACATATTTAAGCTATATGAAAGGTTATGCAAAGAAAAATATTTATCTTACTTTTTTTCCAACACCTTTTGATGTAGATTTCAAATTTGCTCATAAATTAGCCTTATTTTTATTTAGGAATATTTCTAGGAAAATATACAATTGGTTTTTAATTAAAGAGAAAAAGTATAAAGATGCGTTGATTCCAATTGAAGGAATTCATGACCCTAAAAAATTTATAATGGGGAGACCAAGCTGGACTTCCGGAAAGGCAATTCTTGAAATTCAGGAAAATCTGATGAAAAAAGGTTTTGTAAAATTAAAAATTAATTCTGGTAGAAAATTTAATGCTCCAGATACATTTCTAAGAATAAGTCTTGGGAATCAATTGTTATATGAGTATGATAAATTATCAAAAAATAAAAGTACTATTATTGAGATAGGCATTCCATCTAAAAAAAATCAAATAGAAAATGAAAATAAAATAAAAAATAAAGATAAAATAGAATATAAAAATCTAGTTGAAAAAAATAATATTATTGCTAATAATATAATTACAATCGAATCTAATTCATTCTGTCCTGCCAATTTTTACGATTCTAATGACATGAGACAACTTGGAGTCTCTATTAAGAATATTTCTACTAAATCAATTCTTCGAAATTTAATATACTTTTTAATAGGTTTTTTGCCAAATTTCTTATTAAATTTTCCTGATGATTTAAGTTTTTTAGATACTTATGATCTCATCTTAGCAATTTCAAAATATACTCAAAAATGGATTAAAAAAAAATGGAACAGGGAAAGTTTTGTCTTTTATCCACCAGTTGACATTGATCGCTTTAAAAAGGTTGAGAAGGAAAACATCATCTTGGGTGTTGGCAGATTTTTTGTGGGTCATCATAATAAAAAACAGTTGGAGCTTGTAAAAACATTTAAAGAACTGTGCAAATCAGGACTAAATGATTGGCATTTGTATTTAGTAGGAGGAATAGAGGGCAAAAAGGAACATTTTAAATATTTAGATAGTGTAAATAGAGTTTCAGAAGGTTATCCAATTGTGATAAAAACAAATATTCCAAGAGAAGAATTAAATGATATATATAGTAAAAGTAAAATATTCTGGCATGCCAGTGGGCTTGAAGAGGATGAGAAAAAACACCCTGAGAGATTTGAACATTTTGGAGTATCGACTGTTGAAGCAATGGCTGCAGGTTGTGTCCCTGTTGTCATTAATAGGGGAGGACAAAGTGAAATAGTAAAAGATGGAACTAATGGATTTTTATTTTCAAATTTAGAACAACTTAAGGAAATAACTTTAAGAATTATAAATAATGGTGAATTACAAAAAAAGATAAGAAAAAATTTATTGGAGGATTGTAAAAAATATAGTTCAGAAAATTTTAAAAGAAGACTGCAAAAAATAATTAAAAATTTGATATAAGAAAATATATCTTGTAGTATAAAAAATCAAATTAAAAATATTTGATCCTAATTTAATATAGGAAAATATAAGCTTTGGGTATACTTTCTCCCTTCCCCTTTGTTACACTCAAGGGTCGAGGGCAGGCTCTGAAAATGTCTTCGAAAGTATACCACAAAACTATTATAAAAATTAAAGCAATAAATTAAAAAGTTGTCATTCTGAAGGAGCGATAGCGACTGAAGAATCTCTTTAAAAAATTATAAATCAAATTAAAGAAATATATTGGAAAGGAGCTTTTATAATGAGAGTTTTAATTACAGGAATTACAGGATTTGTAGGAAGTCATTTAGCCGATTATTGCTTAACTAAACCTGATGTGGAGGTTTACGGAACAATAAGATGGAGAAGTAAAAGAGACAACATTTGTCATATTGAAGATAAAATAAATCTACATGAGTGCGATATAAAGGATGCAGTATCTGTTCAGAACATGTTAAAAAAAGTAAAACCCCATTATATATTTCATTTAGCTGCTCAAAGTTTTGTCCCCACTTCTTGGCACGCTCCTGTAGAGACTTTAAGTACAAATATTATAGGAGAGGTAAATTTATTTGAAGCTGTTAGGGATTTAGGTCTTGACCCAATAATTCAGGTTGCTGGTTCTAGTGAGGAATATGGTTTAGCGTATGAAAATGAGTTACCAATAACTGAAGAAAATCCTCTGAGACCTTTAAGTCCTTATGCAGTTAGTAAAATAGCTCAAGACTTTTTAGGTTATCAATATTATAAATCTTATGGAATAAGAGTAATAAGAACTCGAGCATTTAATCACACGGGTCCTAGAAGAGGTAAAGTTTTTGTAGTATCTACTTTTGCGAAGCAAATAGCTGAAATTGAAGCTAAAATAAAAGAACCTGTGATAAAAGTAGGAAATCTTAAATCAAAAAGAGATTTCACAGATGTAAGAGATATAGTAAAAGCATACTGGTTAGCAGTGGAGAATTGTGAACCCGGTGAAGTGTATAATATCTCATCAGGTAAAGCTGTAAGTATTGAAGAAATATTAAATAGATTAATTAAAATGAGTGAAGTAGAAATTAGAGTTGCTAAGGATCCCGAAAGAATGAGACCATCCGATGTTGAGGTATTAATAGGAGATTCTACAAAATTCAGAGAACTTACAAAGTGGAAACCTGAGATACCTCTTCAAAAAACATTAGAAGATACTCTTAATTATTGGAGGAAAAAAGTAAAACGCCAAATTTAAAAGAATAACAGCTTTGGGTATACTTTCTTGACTGAAAATGTCTTCGAAAGTACACCACAAAGCTGTTATAAAATTAAATATCTAATTATTTAATATTTTACAAAGATATATTTTTATAGAGGTAAATTAATGGAATATGATGTAAAAGACATTGAGCTTTCAGAAAAAGGGAAATTAAGAATTGAGTGGGCAGATAACTTCATGCCAGTGCTTTCACAAATAAAAGAGGAGTTTTTTAATAAGAAGCCATTAAAAGGAATTAAGATCGGGGCTTGTTTGCATGTTACTGCTGAAACTGCTAATTTAATGAGAACTCTTAAAGCAGGTGGAGCAGTTGTTACTCTATGTGCTTCAAATCCATTATCTACCCAGGATGATGTTGCAGCAAGTTTAGTTAAAACATATGAGATACCAGTATTTGCCATAAAGGGTGAAGCTGAAAAAACATATTATACTCATATTTCAAAAATGTTAGATAGTAAGCCTCAAATAGTTTTAGATGATGGTGCTGATGCAATAAGCCAACTGCACTTACATAGAAAACAGCAACTACCTTTCATATTTGGAGGAGTTGAGGAAACCACAACTGGTGTTATAAGGTTAAGAAGTATGGAGAAGGAAAATATATTAAAAATTCCAGTAATTGCTGCAAATGATGCTAAAACGAAATACCTTTTTGATAACAGATATGGTACTGGTCAAAGTTCAATTGATGGAATTTTGAGAGCGACAAATAGAATGATAGCTGGTTCAGTTTTTGTAGTTTGTGGATATGGCTGGTGTGGTAAAGGAGTTGCTATGAGAGCAAAGGGAATGGGAGCTCAGGTAATAGTGACTGAGGTTGATCCTATTGCTGCTCTAGAAGCTGCTATGGAAGGATTTCAAGTTATGCCAATATCCGAAGCAGCTAAAATTGGGGATATATTTATAACAGCAACTGGAGATATTAAGGTTATAGGTGAAGAACATATTAAGTTAATGAAAGATAAAGTAATTTTATGTAACACTGGTCATTTTAATGTTGAAATTGATATTGAAGCTTTAGAAAAGCTATCAAAATCAAAGAAAAGGATTAAAAGTTTTGTAGATGAATACAAATTGTCTGATGGTAGAAGAATCTATCTTCTGGCTGAGGGGAGAATTGTTAATATAAGTGCTGCCGAAGGACATCCAGCGAGTATAATGGATATGAGCTTTTCCAATCA
>JAGMBY010000102.1 GCA_023129485.1 Actinomycetes bacterium
TTATATTTCTTTCCACTTCCACATGGACAAGGATCATTTCTGCCTAGTTTAGGAAAAGTTCTTATGATTGGAGGTTCAACAAGTGATGTTTTATCAGCTTTAAATTCTATACTTAAAATGGAAGGAGTTCTAAATGAAAATGTGGTTTTTGAATTTTTGTCGGTTATTGCAAAGTCGCCTTGAGTAATTATATCCATTCCAATTAAGACATCAATATCTTGAGTTAAGTTACTTTTAGTTACTCTCATAAATGAAAAATCAACTTTGGTTGGAAGCATAATATTAACAACAAAAACTTCTGATAATTTAACTCCTCCTGAAGTGTGTACTAGAGCTATACCAATTGGCACTAATTCACATTCTTCAATAACTCTTTGTGAGATAACAGTATTTGTTGCACCAGTATCCCAAACCGCATTAAATTCTTTAAGTGGTAGTTTTTCTTTTTTTGTTTCAGGATCAAATGCTTTTCCAACTTTAATTTTGGTCCTTAATTGATTTTCTATCTTATTGTATTTTACGATGAAACTTCGTGGTTCTACTGTCACTTAACTATTGAAATAACTCTTGAATGGTAAGTCTGAGTATAGTTTTCGCTTCCGTCTTCACATTTTTGTATCAAAAATGAACCTAGTTTATGTTTTTTGCTTGTTTCCTTGATAGCTTCTTCTATATTATCATAATAACCTATAACTTTACAGTCTTTTATTACTATAAACTTACCATTGTATTCTCTAACAAGTTCATCTTGGTGATCTAAATAGTATTGAAATTCTTTTTTTAAATCATTATCCATAATAGTCCTCCTTGTAAATTATATTTTATAATATAGTATAAATTATATTTGTCAAGGGATTTTTTTATTTTTTATTATCAAAATTGGAATAATTTAGAAGAATTTAAGTATTATTTATTATTGTTTCCTTTTTATCTTTTTCTTGTTATAATCCTCAATTTCGTTATACTTAAGAAATCGCCCTTTGACCCAATCATAGACAGTTGTTATATCTTCACTCAAATAAGAAACAATCTTCATTAGGATATCGATTCTCTTCTTGGGAATAAAAGTACATACATGGGGAATTTTATCCTCTCTAATACATCTTATACGGTTGATTTATGTTGATGCGTTATTTTAGCGAATTCAGCAGCTTTATAATATAAGGTTATTATTTGGTTCATTTTATTTCTATAATAATACACCATTTTCTTTATTAAGTTATAAAACCATATTTTGGTTTTAGAGCAGTTTTTTTATTTCTTTTAACTTCTCGTAAATCTCTTCATATTTTTATTAATGCTTTTAGTTTTATATGTTGCGGGGATTTTTTAGGGGGGAGAAGGTTGCAGGTCCCGGAGTATAAACCTCTAACCTTCCTTATATTTCCCTTTGCATTTGGTAACAATCAAAGAGACTGACATGCCATTTAAAAATATAAAGTTTTATTCAGGTGTCTAGTCTAGGCTTAATATCCTAATTCTCCTTCCGGTATTCCCTTCATTAAAGTAATAATCACTTTCATAACACAGTAAAGTAAATCTACTCATTCTTATTAATTCCTTCTCTCTCCTTTTCTTCAAAATCATCCTTTTTCTCTTTACCAATTCTTAAACCAACTGCAAAAAGCACTGCTGATATTACAACAAGCCAGATCCCTATCACTACTAATTTTTCTTATTGGGTAAATCCCACGCTTATATCCCAAGGACTTCTTCTGCTGGGCACTAACAATATCCACTAACTATAAATCCCAATCCTGCTGCTAGGGATATAAAAGCAGAGACAACTAAACCTATACCTACAGCTCGATTCATATTAATGCCTCCTTAAACTCCATTTAATATCCTCTCTATATCCTTCCGTTAATTCTAAACCTTTCCTTATTTTATGTTCGAAGTCTAAAAAGGTGATGTTTGATATAAAGAAATTTCGAAGCCATTTCTTATTATAAGCATCAAGTTTCTTCATGATTTCAAATACGATTCTAAGTTTTCGATAATCAATTTTATCATCATCCATAATTCTTCCTATTTTTCTCTTGATAAAAATAATTCAATGTTCTCTATAATAGAGTCGGGAAGGTCACTGTACCATATTTTCATTCGTTCGTCGTGTTGTCGCATTGCTCCAGAGTGGTCACCTTTCTCTGAACAATAAAGATGTACATGATATCTAGAAGGATAAAAATCAAATCCTTCAATATTGTTATCATTGTCTAATGTGATACAAATATCAGTTTTAATAATCTCAATTTGATGAATATAACCGTTACATTGTTTACCATTAGCATAAATAAAAGGACATTTCATAATCCCTCCTAGTTTGAAATTTTAACTGGCATACTATATAGTACCCCATAATATAAAAAAATATTCATTCTTTCATTTTATAAATAAGTATTTCGTTACTTTCATTATTATATTTTATTTTTTAGCTCTGTAAACTTTTTAATCAATTGTTCAACTTTTTTCTTGTCATAACCTGTATTAAAACTCATTCGTCTAATACTAATATTGTAAACTCCACATTGTGTTGTATTAGGATTTGTTAAGAGATAAAGATAAAAGTATTTTTCATCAATGCTCCAAGTTTCTACTCCGGGTTCTTGCCAGAATCTACATTGAATATATCTATAACATGCAGGCATTATTTTTTCTTTTGTTTAAAGTTTTATCTTTCTTCATTTTAATCTAAAAAATATGATATTATTCCAAGAAACAATCCTAAGAATAATATATATTTCCAATCTATTTTAAAACAAGTTATTAAGACAATTGAAATCAAAATGCCCAAAATAAAACTAAAAACCTCATTTAATTTTCATCTTGTTATAGGAGTTAAACTATGGTAAAAAACACCTATTTTCACAGCCTATTTATCTAATTTTCGCTCTAAAATCGCTTTCAAAAAGTCCACCCTTATAATATCATACCTAAAATAAAAAATATTGGGCATCAGTAATAATAACAAAATCCAATCATCCTCCAAAAACAGTAACCTAATTATTGTTTACTAAAGTATATATTTAGTGAGGACTACAATAGCGATTAAAATATTATCTATCTTTTCTGCGTTAATTAATGTCTATCTGAGGTCTATGTGTTAATAAAAAATGCCATGGAGGGGAATTGACACCTATAATTTTTGTAAACTGTTGAAATATCTAAATTTCCATTAAAAGACTTGTAAAATAAGAATCTTCAAGCAGTAACATAATTCTAAATAGTATACAATTTTCTATATATTCGACATAGTCTGGGCACAATATGGGCACAAAAAAACCTCTATGAGCATTTAATTAATCCGTAGAGGTATTATATTATAATTCAAATTAGCTATTTTGTCAACTCTAATTACTTTATCATATTAAGATTAAGAGCAATCTCCACTTCTATTGACTTGAAATTAGTCATAAATCAACTGATAATTAATGTTCACCTTTTATCTTACAGGGTTGCCTAAGTCTTAGGATTTATTAAATTAATAAAAATGAAATTTAGGATTTCTGAGGATTTACGTTCTAAATTATCAAAAATGTATCTTGATTTTGCAGGAAGATTACCTAAATCGAAACGAAGAATCATTTCTTCTCTTCAAAAATGGCGTGAAATACAAAAACGTGAATCAGATACGGTTTATAAAAAAAGTAGAGCCCCTAAAGGAACTGAGCTTGTTTTTGTTGCTTTTCGTTTAATAGAGTTATTTAATATAGAAGATATAAATATATTAAAAGGAAACCTAAAAAGACTATTCCCAAAGATAGATGAGGATAGCTCTTTTAAAGAATTTATAAAAATTTCAACAGATATTGGTGGTAAATATTACTCTTGTAGAGTAGGTACTATTTTAAGAAACAAAAAAGAATTAACTCCATACCTAATCTCATATAGAAATTTTAGAAAGATTAAAGAACTACCTTCTGAAGTTTCAGAAATTAATATTAATTTACATAAATTTTTACCATCTTTTTTCTCTATAACATTTGATGTGAATCTTACTTTAAATGCGAGTAAAGAATTATTAAAAATACAAAGTAATTACTATCTTCCAAAAATAATATTTGGAAGTTTAATACCTTGGAGATTTCCAGGAGATATTATTAAAAGAGAATGTGCAGAAAATGTAAGATTAGAATATGTTTTAAATTATATTTATAAACTACAAAACAGGGTAGAGGAATGTATACAACCGTTCATAAAAGGTAATTTTATGATTAAGAAATTAAAAGGTAAAATTTGCCTTCCTTCAATTGAGATATATGGAATTAGTAATATTCCAAAAGAGGAATCATTGATGAAAGAATGGATTCATAATACAAATAATTGGTGGAGTTCTTTTGGATTTG
>JAGMBY010000103.1 GCA_023129485.1 Actinomycetes bacterium
TAAAAGTGGATTTTACTATAAATAAATCTGCCATTGGATGACCACTACCAAATACTTTAATTTTAGAATTTTCGGGGAAGCATAAATTGCAGCTTTTTATATCTGCACGAATTTCACTTAATTCATATTCAGCTTTTTCATAATAAAGTTTGTATAACTCCACAAACTCTTTAGACATAAATTCTTCCTATTTATGTAGTTGTATTTTTTATAAAATTGCTTCTAAAAATTCCTTTGTTCTTGGATTCTGGGGGTTTTCAAACATATTTTCGGGAGTATTATCTTCTATAAAAATTCCATCATCCATAAATATCATTCTATCTCCAACTTCCCTTGCAAATCCCATCTCATGAGTTACAACTACCATTGTCATCCCAGCAAGTGCTAATGATTTCATAACATCTAAAACTCCCTTGATTAACTCTGGATCAAGAGCTGATGTAACCTCATCAAACAACATAATATCTGGATTCATTGCAAATGCACGAGCTATTGCAACTCTTTGCTTCTGTCCACCTGATAAATGAGCTGGAAATGAATTAATTTTATCTGAGAGACCTACTTTATTTAATACTTCTTTAGCCAAATCCTCTGCCTCTTTCTTTTTCAACTTTAAAACTTTTCGAGGAGCTAAACTGACATTACCCAAAGCTGTAAGATGGGGGAACAGATTAAAATGTTGAAATACCATACCAACTTTTTGCCTTATCTTATTTACATCAATTCCCTGTTTTGTTATTTCAACTCCTTCAATAAAAATTTTTCCAGAAGTTGCTTCCTCCAGAAGATTCAAGCATCTTAAAAATGTACTTTTACCAGATCCACTTGGTCCTATTATTACCAAAACATCACTCTTATTAAGTCTTAAATTTATGCCTTTTAGAACATGCAGGTCTCCAAATTTTTTATGTAGGTCTACTACCTTAATCAACTATCTTATACCTCCTCTCTAAATAATTTACAAATCGGGATAAAGGTAATGTCATTAGTAAATATATCAAAGCAGCAGCAGTCCAAGCAGATGGGTTTACCTTCCATGTCGCCATCTCTCTTGCTGACCTTAGTAATTCAACAACAGCTATTGAAGATAAAAGAGATGTGTCCTTGAGAAGAATAATGAAGTCATTGGTTAAAGGTGGAGTGACTCTCCTGAAAGCCTGTGGTAAAACAATATAACGCATTGTATGGAAAAAGTTCATACCCAATGAACGGGATGCTTCTATTTGACCCCTTTCTATAGATTCAATACCTGCTCTAAAAATTTCAGCAACATAAGCAGCACTATTCACGGAAAGAGCTAATAAACCTGCAAAAAATTCTGATAAGTTTATTCCTAAATATGGTAGGGCATAATAAGCAAACATAATTTGCATAAGTAGCGGTGTTCCTCTAAAAAATTCAATATAAGCTATACTTGGGTATTTAAGTAATTTTATTTTAGATGTTTTCATAAGTGCTAAAATAAGCCCTAATATTATTCCGAAGAATTCACTGATAACGGCAAAT
>JAGMBY010000011.1 GCA_023129485.1 Actinomycetes bacterium
ATTTTCTATCACATTCCTCCTCCACTTCCTAAGCTAAAATATTATAAATATTTAATTATAATTTACTTGATTTTCTATCATAGTTATCCTTGTAATTAGAAGATATTTTTACCTCCAAGATTACTTTTACCACAAGCGATACTAAAGGTGATTACTGCAGTTACTCCTGGGCCAGTTACTATTACCGTAAGCTATACTAAAGGCGGTATTACCAAGGCTGATACTGTAGAGGTAACAGTTGAAGGGGGGTTACCTTATTGGAATTAATACCTAGATCAGAGACAGATCTGTCGCCTTCTGTAATTAAAAAACGACAAAAAAGAGATTTAATTATGTTAATAATGTTAATTTATTTTCTAAAAAAGAAGGATTTTTGATAAAAATGTAGTATATGAATAATAAAGGTAATTTAAATTAATATTTATGTTCTAAAAATATATATCACTTTAGACCTCTTTAATATTGTATTCTGGATGAAGCTACCAGGAGAGACCTTTTCTTTATAAAGAAAAGGAGCCGAAGAGGCAAGATACAAAGGTATCCAAACTTTCAGGCAAAAGGACCGTTACCTGACAGAACCCTGGAGAGCTTTATAAAATTTTAGGAGGAATTAAGTTAGTGAAACCTTATGAACCTAATTTAAATAGAAACAATAACGAAGGGTGGAATATCAAAAAATTTCTAATTGCTTTAGTGTTTATATTAATCGGTGCAACGGTAATAACGTATATCAATTATTCAGGAGAAAACAAAGAAAGAACAACAATGGTTCAAGAGATTCGAAATATATTTCCTACTTTATCTCAAGAATCTGCTGAAAAATTTGTAAGGAAAGCAAATGAGCGTAAACTTACTGATGAAGAATTTTTAACATGGGCTGACGAATTAGCTGCTAAAGGTGAGGTGTTTCTGTCTTATAGTCAGAAAGAAGAAATGGCTTCTTTCTGGTGGAAAGCTGTTGGTAAACTTCCAACAGAGCAGCAAGATTTTATCCAAAGTGTGGCTACAAAGATGCGTTTAGGGCAACAAATAACGCTCGAAGAAAGTGGACTTGTCTCTACATATGTAGGATATGGTTTTAGTCTTCTCAGCCAAGAGGATAAAGACAAATACCTTTACTTGCGAAGTGAAGCCTTAGAAGAAGCTTTAAGAAGAGAATAAAAGATTCAAATAAAACGACCATCCACTATTCTCTAACGAATAATTAAATTGACATGGTTAGAATAAGAGTAGGGGAGTATAATTTATTGATAAATAAGGGAATACAGGCAATTTAACATTGTTTATGCTCTTACAGGAAGTGTAATTAACTCCTTTAATTTATAGATGTTACGCATATCTTTAATAATTTTTTTCCATATAAAATTATTCAAAGTCTAATATTTATTTGAGATTACAATTTTTGATATGCAATCTTTACTTTTCAAAGATATTAAACAAGGAGGTATAAATAATTGGAAATAATTCTTAAAGGTATTTTTTATGATGAAAGGGAACAGGAATATGAAGTAATTGAACATATTGGAAGTGGTGGTTTTGGGGATGTTTATAAAACAATAAGAAAAATTGATAATTCAATATGGGCTTTAAAAACTATACATCCAATTGTTAATAGTAAACAAGACATAAAGGCAATATTAAATGAGGGAAGGAATGCATTAAATATTAAAAATGAGAATGTAATTCGCTATATATATTTTCATGATGGTACAAAATACGATAACTTACCTCCATATATAATTATGGAATATGCTAATGAAGGAAATTTAAATGATTTCATAAATGCAACGAAAGAACAACAAAAATATATAGAAAATTCGGTTTTAATTTTAATGTTCAGACAATTAATAAATGGAATGAAAGCTATTAACACCTTTTTAATTCATAGAGATATAACACCTAGAAATATTTTACTACATAATAGCAAACTAAAAATCACAGATTTCGGCTTATCAAAGATAGTAAGCCAATCTACTAGAACTTCTACGTTTAAGGGTTGTGGTACATATGCATATATGCCACCAGAAGCTTGGGAAAATAAAAAGAATACAATTCAAATGGATATCTATTCTTTGGGAATTATATTTTATCAAGTGGCTACCTTCGCTTACCCTTATGAAATAAATGATACAGGTGATTTATTTGAAAACTATAGAGAAGCTCATTTGATTAAAACCCCTATTAGACTCGAACAGTATAATAGTAAAGTCTCAATCAATTTATCACAAATAATAATGAAGATGTTAGAAAAATCAGTAAGTGTTCGATTTCATAAATGGGAAGAGATTGAAGAATTGTTAGCGATAGATAATCATGAAAAAGAAACTGACAAAGACGTTGAAGAATTGCTTAAAAAACGAATTGAAAGAGATGAGGAAGATAGATTAAATAGATTAGAAGAAAATAAGGAAGAAACGAAAAAGAAAACTTTTTTGGAAAAAGTAAAATATCAAATAATGAAATCAATTATTAATCCTTTAGAAGAAAAGATGAACGAGTTTAATAGAAAATATCATAATGGAGAAATTAAATTTGGTGAAATAAAAAATCCTGTTCTTGGAAAATTTGAATACAGAATAGAATTTGTTTCTGGAAAAAGTATACGTATATATATTGAAGGATTGTATGATTATACTTTTGAGTATCAAGTTTCACCAAATTCATTAATTGATGTACCATTTCCCACTAAGGAAAATTTAATAAAAAAAGTAGCACCAAAATTAAAAGGTAGGAAAATTTTGGCTTGGGGGATTTTAAAGACTTCAGAGGGTAGGGGATTTAATATATTTTTGATTGAAAAAGAAAATGATATTTATGGAGAATGGTTGATATTAGAAAATAGAAATAGTGGTTTTTCAAGGAGAGAAAGGTTGCCCGAACCCTTCCCATTTGAAATACAAGAATTTCAAAAAGAATTACCCCATATTGATGCTATGCATAAATATACGTCAGAAATTATTGAATTTAATATTAAATATATAATTGATTTGTTCAAAGAGTTAATAATATAAATGCATTAAATAAAAATAGTCTTTTGTATTTAACATATATAGTTACTTGAGCCATAGAATAGGAGTATGCTCAAATAAGCTAAGCAAGAATGACTTGTCCTTAAAACATATGTGCCTACTTTATACATGATTAGAATAAGAGTAGGGATATACTTATTGATAAATAAAGGGTAATAAGCAATTAAATAGGATTTATAGTACTTATTGGAATGTTAATTAACTCCTTTAGTTTATAGATGTTACGAATATCTTGGATAATTTGGTTCCAACTGGAAAACGTTAGGGGAGCTTGTCAATTTCCAGCCCTTTGGCATTTGCTGAGGGGCTTTTTATTTTTTGTATTTTTTCATAAAAAAGAAGGGTTTTTGGAAATTATGTAGTATTAAATAATTATAAGAAGTTTAAAATTATCATTATCTGATTTTTATAATAATAATGAAAAAGAGTTCTTTTTAAGTAATTAGTTATGTCAAGTGTGAAGACCTGACTCCATTGACTTTTAACTTTTTAAGATGGGTTATTCACCGGTTTCTCAGACTGCTAAAAGATTTGAACAAAAAAGTGAAGTTAATAATGAAATAAAAGAGAACATACAAAGGGTGATAACGGCCTTAAAAAAATTATGAATGTCAAATGTTGAGACCTGACCCCTTTATTATTCTTAAAGATTTGACCCCGGTAAACCTTCCAGTCAGCAGAGCGATTAAAAGAATCGAGCGGGAAGATGAAAAGTGATATTGCAAGACTTGACCCCTTAATTTCCTTAATTTTTTTCTATTTTCTTAAAAAAAAATGATTTTAAAGAATAAATATTATATACTATTAAGAAAATAGAAATAACGCATATCTATTCAGTATTAAGACAACATGTGATTTATTTCTAATCATTAAAATTGAACAGTTTAACCTGTATAAGCTCGATTTCATAAACAATTAGGAGGAATCTTTCAAGCTAAAGAGCATAGTAGGGGCGTAATCTGGTTTATGATCTTACTCTGTCTTTTTTAAACTGTTAACATGACTGGAAATTACTGCAGATAAATAAATGGATTTTCTTAGTCTTTATGAAAATTCTTTTAAAAATATAAAAAGGAGGATTTTAACAAATGGAAAAAAGAAACGTATATCTGTTAATATCATTTTTATTGTTTATTTTTGTATTTTCAATTTCAAGTTCTGCAAGAATAATTACAATTGTAACGGATCCAATGGGAACTGGTACTTATGCTGCTACGGCAGGAGTTGCCAAAATTATCAATCAATATAATGATGTCGATTTAATTGTAAAAGTAAAGCCCATGACTGGTTCACTTGAAATTGCTGGACAGTTAGCTACAGGAGAAGGACAGTTAGGTGTACATAATAGTTTTGATGCGAAGTTTTCTTGGCTTACAAAAGGACCAGAGTTTGGCGTTTATGATGAAGTTAACAAAGTTACTCCTCTTAGATTGATATTTGGTGGTGCAATTACTTTTTCTACTGCGTTAACTCATGAACAAACAGGAATAAAAACAGGTGCGGATCTAAAGGGAAGAAAATTTGTTGGTGAAATTACCGGTGGTGCTATTGATACAGCTCAATCAATTGCTTTTTTGAAGTCTTGGGGATTAGAAAAAGAGGATGTAATTTGGATGAGAGTACCTGGTTTAACAGATGCAGTTTACTTGCTAATAGAGGGTATAGCTGAAGCGACAGGTTCTAATGGACCTGGTCCAGCAGTTGTCAATGAATTGGATGCAAAAAAAGGAGCTTTTTTCATTAGTATAAATCCAACCCCAGAAGGAATACAAGCCTTTAGAGATAATTATCCTTGGGATGTTGATATTGTTGAAGTTGACCCTGATCCCAGACTTACAGGAGTTAAAGAAAAAATATGGATGATTAAGTTTACCGATTATTATATGGCGAGAGTAGACCTGGTAAGCGACGATGAAGCATATGGGATAATTAAAGCTGTTTGGGAACATGTTGATGAACTAAGAGAACTTCATTCAACCTTGAATTTTATATTAGAACCGAAATATCTAATTATTAGAAATCAAACTGTTCCTTATCACCCAGGTGTCATTCAATTTTTCAAAGATCAGGGTGTATGGGATCAAGAACTTGAAGATCAGAACAACATGCTCCTTGATTTAGAAGCTGAAGAAATGTAGCAACTTGATTATTAAATGAATTTGTTTGTCAGCATTAATCTTTTGGATTAATGCTGACAAACAATAAATAATATAGCAAGTATACTATTAAAGGAGAATTATAGTTGAAGAAAAATTTGCAAAATAGCATTGGTAAGAAAGATAAATTATTAGCTGTTATCAGAATTGTTTTAGAAATATTAATCCCCTTAGTCGGAATATTTTTTATTTTAGACGTTCCCCTTATGTTGTTCAGAGTATCCCTTTTCAACCAGCAATATATTGGTTTGTTCTGGGCGTTAACAACTACTCTTTTATTTTTAACGATTCCTGCCAGAAAGGGTGCTCCAAAGAATAATCCTCAATGGTATGACCTGATATTGGCAGTTATTACTTTAAGTATAGGGTGTTACATATTCTTTTACTTTCCTGCAATAGTGATAAGACTAGGAATCATTTACCCGATTCAAATAATTTTAGGAATATTAGTTACTATTGTTGTAATTGAAAGTGTACGAAGAACTTCTGGAGCATCTGTTGTAGGTGTAGTTGTATTATTTTTAATTTATGCAAAATGGGGCTATTTACTTCCGGGTAAGCTGGGAACTTCAATGGTCCCTTGGTCCAGGCTTTTTCAACAACTATTATTAGGAGCTGATTTTATGCTTGGTACTGCTCTTAAGATTGCTAGTGGGACGGTTTTTGGGTTTATATTTTTTGGAGTAGTATTCTTAAAAGTCGGAGCAAGTGATTTTATAATGGATTTAACATATGCTCTTATGGGAAGAGTTCGTGGAGGACCAGCTAAGGTTGCCATTGTTTCAAGCAGTCTCTTTGGCAGCATATCTGGAAGCGCGGTTGCAAATGTGGCAGCTACTGGAATGATAACTATTCCCCTTATGAAGAAAACAGGTTATCCTGCTTATTATGCAGGTGCAGTGGAAGCAGTTGCTTCAACAGGAGGCCAAATTATGCCTCCTATTATGGGAGCAGCGGCCTTTGTTATGGCAGAATTTTTGGGAGTTCCTTATGCGAGAGTAGTAGTTGTAGCCATAGTACCTGCTTTGCTTTACTATCTATGTCTCTTTATACAAGTTGATAATGAGGCTTTAAAAAATAACCTGAAAGGATTACCCAAAGAACAATTACCACGTATTGCAGAAACATTAAAAAAAGGATGGGTATATACTATCCCTGTATTAGTTTTAATTTATGCTCTTTTTGTTGCTTACCAAAATGCGGGTGTTTCTGCTCTATACGCTATTTTAACCGCAGTAATAATATCACTTTTCAATAAAACTACAAGAGCTTATTGGAAATCTTTAAGTAATGTATTAGACCTGTTTCAAAGTGTTAGTCGATCAATGTTTGAAATAATAGCTATATGTGCGGCAGCTGGATTTGTGATTGGTGTTATTTCTTATACAGGATTAGGGTTAAGCTTTTCTCAAATATTAACTATGGCAGCTGGAGGACGCATAATTGTTTTAGCCTTATTAACTGCTGTGGCAAGCGTTATTTTAGGAATGGGCATGCCTACAACTGCTTCTTATATAATGCTGGCCGTACTTGCAGCTCCTGCAATGATTCGTTTAGACGTAATTCCAATTGTTGCTCATTTTTTTGTTTTTTATTTTGGAACCTTATCAATGATTACTCCCCCCGTTTGTTTGTCAGTTTTTGCTGCATCTTCAATCTCAAAAGCACCTACTACACAAATTGCCTGGCAAGCAATAAAATTAGGCTTTGCCGGTTATATTGTTCCTTTTATTTTTTTATTTAATCCGAGCTTAGCTTTGGTAACAGGTACGATTTTAGATAAAATAGTCGTTATTATCTTTACCGTAATTGCGATTATTGTGATAGCTTCATCTTTTTCAGGTTATTTTATGGATATAAAATTAAATATTTTAGAGAGATTATTTGGAAGCTTATTTACTATAATTTTAGTATATCCCAATCCTGGGTTGGTAAATTTTAAATTGTTTGGCCTTAAGGGAATTGTGATAATAGTACTGTTTCTATTTTATTTATCTAAGAGAAAAAGAAAAACAAGTGTTGTTTAAATAAACAATACTTTGAGTTAAGCTTTAAAAAAACATAGAAATAAATTTGTTAGATCTACTTTTACCAAGAAAAATTGGAATAATTTAAAAGAGGAGGAAGAGATTAAAATGAAAGAGAATACAGTAAAACTAATTATGGAAAGTTTAAAGGAGGCAGTAATAAATACTATTATTGTTCTTCCGGACTCAAAATTTAAAGAGTTATATCCTGCATTAGCAAGTGATCCTTATTTTGAGAAACGAAAAGAAAACTTATTGTCAGAAAGGCAGCAGAGAATGTTCTGTTATCATACCAAAGAAAAAGAGTATCAGGTGAGACATCGGAAAAGGCTAAAACAGAGGGTGAGCTTTAAGCAAATTCAGAATCTGTTTTGTGTCAAAATCGCTGATTGACTCCGATATTTAATGAATATATTAAAAAATTTTCAGAAAATGAATAAAATTTACAAAAAAACTAAAGAAAAAATTAAAAATAATAATTTTTTGTATATTGTTTTAAAAACTATTAGGGATTATAGTTTTTATTTTCTAAATAAAATTTTTAATTATCAATTGGAAAAAATAAGATTTTATAAAGAAGTAGGATACCAATTAAATCTTAAAAATCCGCAATCTTTTAGCGAAAAAATCGTTTGGAAAAAGATTTATGATAAAAATCCTCTATTACCCGTTACCGCTGATAAATATTTAGTTCGTTCTTATATCAAAAAGGTGTTGGGAGAGGAAAAGGCAAAAGAAATATTAATTCCTCTATTACATGTCACTGACCAACCTGAAACCATTCCCTTTGAAAGGCTTCCTTCTGCTTTTATTGTTAAACCCAATCATGCTTCTGGGTTAAAGATCATAGTAGAAAATGGTCATATTAATAAAAAAGAGATTATAAAAACTTGCAGAAGATGGCTTAAAATTCCTTATGGACTGGAGAAGCTGGAATGGGCGAATCAATCAATAAAAAGAAAGATTATTATTGAAAAATTATTACTCGACGAGGATGGAAAGATTCCAAGGGATTTTAAATTTCATATGTTTCATGGAAAATGTAAATTAGTTTATGTCGTTTTTGATACAATGAATTATCATTCTATGAGTTATTTTGATGAAAAATGGAATTATTTATCAGTTAAAAAACCAACACGTCCTCAAGGGCCAAACATCAAAAAACCAAAAAACTATGAAATAATGCTAGAATTAGCAGAAAAACTATCTGAACCTTTTGATTATGTTCGTGTAGATTTTTATAATCTAAATGGAAAAATTTATTTTGGCGAGTTAACCCATTATCATTTAAGTGGAACAGGAAAATTTGAACCGAGTTCTTTTGATTTTGAATTAGGAAAATATTGGAAAATAAAACCAGAATATTGGAAAAACAAATGAAAAATTAGTTCTATTAATTAATTCTTTGGTTCAAAAGGAGGAGCAGAAAGAAGAGCATCAGATTTAGCTAATCAGCTTTCGCAAAAAGGATATATAGTTTTAAGTTTTATGGGAAGGGAGATTTATATAAGGATTAATTTTACTATAAGATTGATATAGACAGGTTACTATAATTTTTAATATAAATTTTCTGGGAAATATGTATGCACCGGAAATACAACTGATGGAGAGAATATTTTCATCTGGGGACCCATTCCTGAAGGTCATGAAGATCGTTATAAATTTGAACTCATTTCTAATCCATAAAATTTAGAACTACGAGGAGCTCTACAAAATAATATTAATTAATTTAAATTCTTAACAGAACATAATTATTTCTTCTAACTTCCGATACACTTTTTCAGTTTCAT
>JAGMBY010000012.1 GCA_023129485.1 Actinomycetes bacterium
AATTAAGTAATTCTAGAGGAGTATTTAATTTATCTAATAAAGATATGAATTGAGAATCATATTCATCCATCCCGCCATTATCTGGAATAATTGGTGGTGTTGTTACCCAGCTGCAACCTACAAAAGATAAAGAAAAAAATAGTACCACTCCTAAAACAAATAATTTTTTCATAGTTACCTTTATTGTTTCAAAATTTATTTAGATTTGCCGGGGTTAAACTTTTAATTAAAATAGGGTTTAGCTTTCCAGTTCACGAGGTTTTCCGCTAAAAGTTACCGAATTATATTGCAAGACCCCCTCTTGGATTCATTAACCTCACAGGCGGTATCGTCTTATTTAAATAGACAACATTTATTATCAATCTGTTGTTCTATTTAGCTTTGTAAATTACTCTACCGTGTAAATCTTTAATTATTTTAAGTTTACGATTAACTGTATATTTTTTAGGCAAATATCTTTTTTCTTTTTCTTTATCAGTTAAAATATCAATGGCAAGATTTTTTTTAAATTCTTCTTCTATATACTTTCCTATTTTTACATTTTCTCTTACCCCTTCATGATATTGGAAACTACCATATATATTAATCAAAAGTTTAATCATAGATGAATATCCGCCTTTTTTATTTTCCTCAACACGCTCTTTTAATAAGCTTAACAATGCTTCTTCCATGTTTTTAATTACTTGAGATTTTTCTTTGTTTGTAGAAAAAATCAACCAAAATACTTTTGTAGAAAGCATTCTAGCATAATCTTCATTTTTTAATATTGTAAGTGCATCTAAATATTGAAAAATGGCTTCAATAATCCCCCTTGTCATGCTACGTTCTTTAACTTCTAAATCCTCTTTTGAAAAATGAGTAATGTGCTTCTCAGTGGCATAAAAACACATTCCTAAGACCGTACCGCTATAAAACGTTTCAATAGCCCTGATAACATTTTGGTAGCGATTATAGTAAATATCACCATTCTCATACCTTTCAAGCCTAATACATATTGAATATAAAATATCTGATAAATTATTTAGTGCCACAGATAGTGCAATATTACAACTTCCAGCGAAAAAAATAGATCTTTTTTCTTTAAAATATTCTCTTAATGATATCTCCAAAGCTTTCGTATATTTGTTAATAATTTCAACTTGATAGTTCTCTTCCATAAAATAATGAAAAGATTGAAACGGTCTATATGCATCTAATATATGAAAAGAGGTAAATAAAGCTTTAAAAACTGGCTTGGTTAAGCCTACTCCTCTAAATTCTATCTCTTTTGATAGGTGACTTTGATTATTCACAAATAGTTCATTACATAAGCTACCATAAAAGATACGGCCACAACTATTCCAAAGCTCGTATTTATTTGTTTGTTCAATGATTCGCAATACTAAACCCATATTATTTTCAGATAGGTACTGACAATAATATTTTTCAGACATCAAAACATCTATTATATTACAAGAAATGTTAACTAAATTATGTTCTTTGTCAGGTACTTTATTTTTTTCAAAAGCTGATTTAAATGGGCTTCCTTTAACGTTCCACCTATTATCATATCTAGCAGCATATTCAAATATTTTTTCTAAATTTTTTTGTATAATTATAGAGATAGCAGAGAGACTCTCATTGCTCTGTTCGTATAAAACCACCCTATATAAATTATTGTAAAAATCAAAACAATTTTTTCTATTTATATTTGGAATAAATCTATATTGATCAAGTGAAAAAACAAGTATCAAAGTTATGGCAATACTAAATAAAGTAAGACCGATTAACTCCCAAAAAGCTGGATAACTTAAGTACGGTAATATTTTTAATTTACTATTAAATAGTGGTAGGATATTAGCAAGGATTACTAATAAAATTGATATAATAATTAATCTTAAAAAATATTTTGATAGATTACTCCATTTAAAAATATAGTTACGTAGTTTACTGTGTCCCATAAATTCGGATATAGCGAATACTATACCAGCAAGAGCTAGTATTTCATACCAACGCAAAAAAGTGCCTACAGTGTTTAACGCTTTTGAATTTTCTATTATACCTAATAAATCAATTAAATTCATAAAATACCTTCAATTAAAGACTCCCGTAAATATTTAACTACTCTAAATTTTATAAATAGTTAATTATATAAACGACTCCCCTGGACTTCATCGTAATTTCCTAAAATACGATAAAAGTTCAATAAAGGACTATCCCTATAACATTCTAATAATTTAAGAAAATATCAGGAACCTGAATTTATCAGTCCCCTTACGAAAAGTCAGAAAAAGTTACTGAATTATTGAGCTAGCACAACTGTCCCTTGTATATATATAAATATAGATTTATTTTTATACAGTTTAACTTAAAAAAAATTAGATGCCAAATATCTTAAGTATTTTTTATTATTTTAGATATATATTCTCCAATTTTACTGAAAAATTTACCACCTACTGCAGAAGGCAACCCTAATGATTCAAAGATAAGAAAAAGCAAACTATTTTTTAGGTTAAGATTTGGGGCAATTAAATTTTGATTAGAATTTATTAATATGCAATTTCCATTATGAAAATTTGGTATCTCAATTTCTGTTTTTATGCAAACAGGAATTTTATATTTTTTTAAGAAAGAAAGGTAGTTATCATCGTCAAAATATAATAATCTTCCTTGGATATTTGAAATTCTAACGCGTACGCCCATATTACTTGTAAACTTATTATAATTAAGGAATTTAAGGTATTTATTTACTAAAATTATATGATAGAGGAAAAAAGTATATCCATCTATAATATTTATAGAATTATATTCAAATTTATACTCCCGTAATATATTGAGAAATTTAATAAACCGTTCTGAGTTTTTGTAGATTTTAGGAAAAAAATCAGAAGAAAAATTTGATGAGAGGTCAATATTTAATTGAGGGATAGGATAAAGTATTTTTGCATTACCATTTTCAAATAATTCAATTGTTGAAGTATTATCAACTACGTCTATTGGAATATTTTCTTCTGGGGTGTACCTTAGAATATAAGAGCATAAAGATGTATAAAAATTATTAAATTTCACATCAGCAGTCATAGGGCTTAAAATGAATTGTAGTGGAGATCTAAAATTTTCACAGAGTTTATAAAAAAATTTTTCGGAATAAAAATCTTTAAACATAAAATTATTGTGTGGCAAAGTATAATAATATGCTTCTAAATACGGAGATTGGATTTTTGCTGTTTCCGAGAAGTAGAATGGATTATTCGAAAAATTTTCGATATTTTCAATTTTCATCTTTTTTCTTTCAAAAATTTTCTGAATAGAGTAATAATCTTTTTCTGGTATAGGATCTGAAGATTCTCCTATTCTTATATATATTCTTCCATCTTTGGTTACATGTGCATCCATTCCTTTTTTAATATGAACGACTAAAACAGCTCTATTATTGGGAAGTTTTATAAGCTTTGAGCTAAAAAAAGGGATGGGGCTAATGTGGGTTTTAATTATGTTTCCTACTTTTTCTTTAGGGGCTCTAAATGCTTTAAGATCAAATCCTTTTATTGTTTCAGCCGAGTTATTTTTATTAGCTTGAATACCAACAATAAACCAACCGCCTTCAGTGTTAGCAAAAGAAGCAATAGAGTGTCCAATTCTTTCATTTAAAGGGAAAGTTTCTTTGTATTCAACATACCAACCTTCTGCAACTTCATTTTGGATAAGTTTTTCTAAATCACTTTTTTGTATATTAGATATTTTTTTATTAAAAGGATTATAATCTTGTTCTGGAAATTTAATCATTAAATCATTCTCCTTTTACTATTTATTTATATTTCTCTGATGGCATCTTCTGGAGACAAATTAAGATAAATTTTAGTAGTAATTACTCTATAATGACCTAAAGGGAATTAATAAAATCTTCAGAAGTACTGAAGGGATGATTGTTTTGTAGAGGTTTTCCTCTACTAATTTTATATTCATTTGTATTCTTCTTATCTCTTCCCATCGGCCAAAGACCCTCGTTTATATATTGTTCTACATTTTTAGATGTCAAGATGTATCCATTCTTAGGCGTTTCAAATAACAGGACTATAAACCATTTTTTACCGGATGCTTGCAACTCTTCAATTCTACTTTTTGTTACTCCCCAACGATAAGGTTCTTCAGACCGGATTTTAAAGTAGAGTAAGCAATTCAGAGATCCATTTAATTCGATTATATTTTTAGTCCATCGTCTTTTACTTTCATATCTTTGACAACGAAAGTCTTTTTCTTTTCCAATATCCTCTAACGATAAGATAAACTCTTTTTGGATGCCATCCATTTAAACCCCACCTCTCTAATCTATTTTTTATTTCAAGGCTGACTTTCCTGCAATTTCGCCTAGCATTTTGCGTGTTTGCGAAGTACCAAGCGAAGCGAGGCATTTTGGCAGAACGAAGTGGAGCTGCAAACACGCTGTTAGTTGAAATATGACAATTTTTTCAGAACTAAGGAATTGGGAACGATAATCCAACCGATATCCCTGTAAAACCTGCCGAAATACTAAACCCATCTGCCCCCATTTTATTGGCTAAGAAACTTAAAACAGATATAAACTCCTTAATCCATTTTTCAAGTTTACCAATAATGGATGGTAACTTAGCTGCCCCTGCATTGAGAAATAAAGTTAACCGTAACATTTTTACAAATGCAAAGTCAGGCTTATCCTCTTCAATTAATTTTTCAATTTGTCCAAGTTCCTCCTCCATGATTTGGTCAATATTTTCATTGATTACTTGAGCCATATCGATGGTCATTTCTCCTTTAGATTCCCATTCTTCTA
>JAGMBY010000013.1 GCA_023129485.1 Actinomycetes bacterium
TAGAGGTCAGAGGAACACCCGGCAGTTCAGATCGAGTCACAAAGATTAAATCTTTTGGCAGACCCCAGAAGCCACAAATGTTCCTCCGGCCATATATTTTATTTTGGCACAAAGAAAGTTATTTGACTATCCTGATGTTTTTAGATTATTCTATAGTTATGAAATTATAGCCTTGAAATTCTTTTTTCAATTATAGACCCCATAATGCTTTTCTTACTCAAATTGCTGGTTTTAACGCTCAGGCTCATAAGAAAAAATATGGGAAATAGTGGGAATTTTCAATTGATAAAAATATAAAAAAAATGTTAAAAGCTTTATATAAAGTCCCTCCGGGTTATAATCTGTTAACCGGATAAGTTGAATAAGTTAGGTTATTCTCATTTAACTTTACTTTTTTTATTATTGTTATTTTTGATTTTCCTTTAGGATTGGGAAATTTAAAGACAATATGAAAAGTTCTGCCTATTGACCTTCCCGGGGAGCCAGTTAGAACGAGAAAGCCCTTTGGCCTTTGCTGAAGGGCTTTTATTTTTTATGAATTATTTTCACAGAAAAAGCAGGACTTTTAAATAGACTTGTAGTATATAATAAACAGTGCGTTTAAAAAAATGATAAGACTATTTTACATCAAAGCAGAATAACCATAATATAATTATACTAAAATAAAAAGCTATATTATCTAAGATTCATTTTAAGATTAGCACTCTTTTTCTATCCCAAGAGACCCACTAAGTAACACATTGTAACTATGTTAATCATCCAACTACCAATTTTCTATAGTTACCTGATTTTTTAACCCTTTAACTCCGATTTATCTCTCTCGGAATACTTGGATATCCTTAGATGTTATAACTACTACACTTTTTATATTTGCAATAAGAATATTATAAACCTAACTTCTAAAAAATTAATTATCAATATTTTGGGAGGATAAATTATGAAAATTAAATGTCCCTTATGTGAAACTGAAAATGAAGAAGATGCTAGGTTTTGCAAAGAATGCAATATACCTCTTTATGATTTAAAAAAAGAAGAGGAAGAGATTAAGGAAAAGATTAGAAGAAAAAAGATGGAAGAAGAAGAAAGAATAAGAGCTGAAGCAAATGCCAAAATAGAAGTAGAGAGGAAAAGAAAGGAAAGAGATGAATTTAAAAAAGTAGAAAAAGAAAGAGAAAGGGAAGAAAATGAATTTATTTCCCCTCTTATGCCTATTTCAGAAAAAGTGGAGAAAAAAGAAAAAAAATATTTAATGACTGGGTTAGTAATATTTGCAATAGTTTTTATTATTTTTATGATTTTAGATAATGGTAAAAAGGAAATCCAACCAATAAAGAAAGAAATTGACCAACAATCAGTTGAATATTCTATTGGATATAAATTATGTGTTATTGATGGAGATTATGAAAAAGAAGATAGTGTTAAAGTGAGACGATACAACTATTTACTTGAAAGTTTAGCCCAAAGATGCTCTTGCGAGGAAATCAATATTGCGGATATGTCTGTTGTAGCTCAGCAGATTTTAAGAGAAAAGTATGGTAAAGAAGTGAAAAACATTACACTCTTAGAAGCAGCTAACGAAGATTTGGCATACGGATGTTCAAAAGATGATTTTGCCAAATACATGACGCTTGCAATACAATTTTTAAAATGATGAAAGTTTATCTTTGACAAATGAAAAGTTGACTATTCGAATTTAACCGTAGCCCTAGAAGTAAAGGAGAGAAATTATAAGACTTGAACTTTACATAACCCTAGTTACAACACATTGAGAAAGGAGAAGGTGTTTAAGAGAATGAAAAGGAAATTATTTTTAGTAGCTTTATTTCTAATATTAGCTGTGTTTTTTATAATAAATGCTCCTAGTGTTGATGCAAAAATGTATAAAATATTAGATAGTGAGGGGAATGTTATTCGTTTAACTAATATTCCTGTACTATCCATTCAAGAAAAAGAAGCAGGATATACAATTTCACCACCACCTATAGAAGAGATAAATATTGAAGAAAATTTAGCAGATTATACTGAAAAAGAAAATACAAAAAAAGAGGTAGAAACCCAAACAGAAACTCTAATAAAAGCATTAGAAAATCAGCCAAAAGTTGAAATTAAGTTTATCGATTCTACCAGTCGTTTGAGCGGTAATTATTATTATGTCGAAGGTATACTCAAGAATAATGGTAAGGGTACTACTTCTTACGTGAAAGTTGAAATTCGAGCTCTTGATAAATACGGTAAACTAGTATCTATACATGATGGTTATGCTGACCCTTCAACATTAGAACCTGGTCAAGAAGCAACCTATCAAATAATGATAGAATATGATTCTAAGATAGATAAATTTGATAAAAGGGTTTCTGGGAGTGTAGAAACCCAAACAGAAACTCTAATAAAGGAAAAGTATAAAATAGAAATTGTTGATTGGAACAATAGACTAAATACCTATGGAAACTATATTTATGTGGAAGGTTCTCTAAAGAATATTGGCGATAAGAATGCTGAAAATGTAAGGTTAAAAGTGAAATCCTTAGATTCAAATGGAGAGATTGTTTCAATTGATGGTGGTTATACCGATCCAAGTATAATTGCCCCAAATAAAGAAGGAATATTTCAAATAATGGTAAAAAATAATTATAAAATAAAGGAATTTTCATTAAATGTTTTTACAGAATCAACTGCTTCTCTAGAAGTGAACGGGATTAAAGAAAAATCCCTAGCTAAACAAATTATTAATATTAATACTGCTTTTTTAGAAGAATTAGTATGTGTGTTAGAAATAAGTGAACATACTGCAATGAGAGTGATTGAGCGACGAAATAAGATGAATGGATTTAAAAATCCAAGAGATATTACGTTTTTATTTGAAATAGGTACGATTGAATGGGAAAAATGGATTGAAAGAGGAATAGTTATTAAGGTTTAAACTACTATAAAATTATAGAATTTGTTACGGAATAATTATATATTTTAATATAGCTATTTAAAATATTGTATAATGCTCCCCATTAAGAAACATAAGTATTTAGGATATAGATAGAATAAAATCATCTTTTTATAAGTAGGAGGTTAATAATGAAAAAGCCGCATAACACATTTTTACTACTAACCTTTTTTATTCTTTTCTTTACAATGTCTGTATCTTCTCAATTTGTCCAAGTAAGTTCGGGAATTGCTGATATAAGAGTAAAAGTATTACCTGAAACTGAATCAAGAATTGTTTGTAAGGCATTAGAAGGTGATATCTTTAAATATATTAGTGAGGAAGATGATTGGATTGAAATAGAAATGTTTTCTGGCGATTCGAGATATATTCATCGTAGTCAAGTAGAAGTATTGACTCGTGGTGTATCAGCCCCTTTTTCTGATAATGTTTGCCCGCAATTAAAGAAAAGATTAGAAGAAGCTAAAGAGAGGAGTCTCTCAGAACAAGATAATGTATTTCAAAATATTCTTCTTGATCGGTATATCCTAGAGATATTCCATGAGTTTAATTTACAACCCGTTGTTTATCAGATAGTGGTAAATCGCTGTCTTGGAGATTCTAAAAACAATATTTTGAAAAGGCTTTCAGAAAACAAAGAAAATTATGCCTTAGTTGTACCGACTGGAAAGCCAGAACTTTACAAGGAAACCTTTTCACAAAATGGACAGTACGATTTTAGGAAAACAAGTTGGGGTATGGCTAAAGAGGAAGTTAAGGTAACGGAAAATATTAAACCAGATTTAGAAGAAGATAATAGATTAGTATATTCTGTAGAAATTGATGGGCGAGATTATGATTGTATCTATTTATTTTTAGAAAATAAATTATATCGTAGTTGGTATACTTTAAAAGATAAATATATTAATAAAGATAGCTATATAGATGAATATAAAAGATTAAAAGAATTATTAACTAAAAATTTTGGAAAACCGAAAAAGGAAGGTGATATAAGTAATATATATTCATCAAATTTAACTACTTGGGAAACTTCTACAACAAGAATAGATTTATTGATTCTTAATGATTTATTAATTATTGGATATGAAAGCAAAGAATTAAAAAAGTGGGCAGAAAAAATTATAGAAGAAAAAAGGGTAAATAGTATTTTTTATACAGAACAAGAAATATTAGAAGGTACAGCGGAATTAGAAAATCAGCCAGAATCTGAAATTATAATAATGGATTGGACAAACCGAATAAGTGAATCGGGAAATTATTACTATGTTGAAGGCAAGGTTAAAAATATTAGTAATGTTGTTGCAAAAAGTATTCGAGTAAAAATAGAAGCATTAGATCAATATGGTAAACTTGTATCATTAGAAGAAAGCTACGTTGATCCTTCTAGTTTAAAACCAAACCAAACTGGCTTTTTCTCAGTCATGGTAGATTACAGCTCTAAGATAAAAAATTTTAGTTTAAATGTATATTGGAAATAGTCAAAAAATTTGGCAGGGTTTGGTTGTACTAGCTCAATAATTCGGTAAATTTTTCTAACTTTTCGTAGGGAGATTTATAATCAATAATAATATCAAATATTAATTACCTCTTTTAACTCTTGATACACCTCTTCAGTTTCTTCACCCATACAAAAGTTGCGAAATCATTTACTATACTTCATCAAGTTTAAAACCTTAGAGCTCTTTAGTAATAAAGTTGAAAAGTTTTTATTTATATACATTTTACATATTCTAATTATTAAAAATTGCTTCTAATATTGAAGAATTAACTGATTTAATCTAATGTTTTCTATTGCTATATCTCCCTTAAAAGTTCTAAAGC
>JAGMBY010000014.1 GCA_023129485.1 Actinomycetes bacterium
CCTAATTTTTCTGCAATTCTTATCAAAGCTCCAAATTTTATATATTTATTGCACATGATACAAGGATTTGGAGTTTTACCTAATAGATATTGGTTACAGAAATAATCAACAACTTTCTGTTTAAAATTGTTTCGTAAATCTAATGTGAAATGTGCTAAATTTAATTTTCTGCAAATATCCCTGGCATTCCAAATTCCTATAATTGAACAACAGGATTTTAAATAATTCTCATATAAAGGGAATTCCCAGAGTCTCATTGTTGAACCAATAACTTCATACCCCTGTTTTGAAAGAAGTAGCGCTGTAACTGAGCTATCTACTCCTCCGCTCATAGCAACCAATACTTTCTTATTATTTTTAGGAAATATATTTTTTATTCCATCTTTTGATATATGATTCCCAACTGCTCTATGAAAAACCTCAACTGGTAAATTTATAATACTTCTTTCTTCAACTTTTTTTCTACCCAATTCCTTTATTAATTCTTTTATTATGAGTCTTTTAGAAATTTTTACAGCATCTGATAGATTTAATTTCTGAGCAAAATCTTTAATTTTTTCACATATTTTAGATAAAATCGGGGAAAAGGAAGGTGGGCAATTATAGTCAAAATCCAAATCTATTATTGTCGAATCTTCAATAAAAACAACAGTCTTTACGTATATTGATTTTTTAGAATCTTCTATTTCTCCAATGCCAAAAAATACATTTTTGTCTTTTAATTTACTATCTTTCATATTTTTATTTTTAATATAAATTTGTCATTCTGAGCAGCCTTTGGGCTGCGAAGAATCTCTTATTTTAATAATTATATACTACTTCTTTAATGAGATTCTTCACTCCACTCTGCTTCGTTCAGAATGACAAATTTTTATTATTTGCAAAATTTTGTAAAAGATATAATGTTATTTATGAAATCTTGTGAAAGATTTAATAAATTTATAAAAACTAGATAACAATTTTTTAAGTGTTGGTAAAGAATTTAGGCTTATTAGTGCTTTAAATCTTTCTATTGGAAGGAATTTATCTTTTATATGTTTTGAAAAATCAATAACCATTCTTTTAGCTCCTTCAATTTCATGTTTATAAAGTCTTTTATTGCTGTAAGCAGATAATAGATAAAGCTCAGTAATTTTATCTATATTTAAATCTTCTTTCTCCTTAACCCGAAGTGCATATTCACTGCTGTCTTCCCAGAATTTCTTCTGGAAACCAAAATCAGAGAGTTTACGAATTATCTTCCTATAACAAGCCTGTATATACCTATTTGGATTATTAATATTCTTATAGATATCTAAGTAATTTCTAAAATCTTTTGTGAAAATAATCAAACAAAAACTTAAAAATATAGAACTAATGATAGCAAGAATTGCAAGAATAATTTTAGATGGTTTGACTGGCTTTTTTATTGGTCCTATTCCCTCACCCTCTCCTAACTCCACATCTTCTAACAATTCCTCTAAGCTCCTCATTCTTCTTTCTGCTGGTTCTCCTCCAATAATCTCTTTTTTTATCCCCTCCTCATATTCAGGTGCTTCAAAAGGTGAAGTAGGTTCGAAAACTTTCCATCCATAATTTGGAAAATAAACTTCAACCCACATATGTATATTATTTCTGTTTACATGATAGAACCTTGTTTTTTTATTAAGAACTCCTGTTCTGTAACCAACAGCCACTCTTGAGGGAATACCTAAAAGCCTACACATAAGTGCCATTGAAGCTGAATAATGTTGGCAATAACCCTTCTTTGTTTCAAATAGGAAATTTGAGATATCATATCCACTTGGAATGTCTTCAATATCAAGTGAGTAATAATAGTTTTCTTTTAGATAGTCTCTTATAGACACTGCTTTGTCATAATTATTATCAATGCCATTTGTTATCTCTTTTGCAAGCTCCTTAATTCGAGGGTCTAAGGGTTTGTTTTCAAATTTAAATATTTTTGTGTATTTTCTTAAATCAAAATTATCGGGATAATCAGTTTGTGCATTTCTTAACATTTCTGGAGTAGCAGTTGAAACAATTGAAGTGATGTCATATTCGTCTCCATTTTTTAGCAGATCTTGTGTCATAATATTTCCAGTTTCTGAAATGGAAAAATTCTTGGGATATTTAGATTCTATTTTTATTGGCACATTTATGCTAAAGACATATGGTGAGATTAACTTCTTTATTACATAGCTTTGTTTAATAAACTCTATATTGGGTATATTTAGTTTTTCTAAATCTGAAATACCTCCACCTTCTAATAAAGTGTCAATAATTTTTGCTTTTAAAATATCTTCATCTAAGGTTAATTCTTCTTCATTTTGAGTTTCAATTTCGGTTTCATGTGTAAAAATTATCTGCATCTCCCCTTCCTCACCAGCATATACTTTATTTATAGAGCTTAAAATAAAATTTGGCTCCATAAATATTTCATATCCTATTCCCATTGAAGCATGATAATCGCTTCTATACCAATATGAACCATCAGTGGTATTAAGTAGTGTAGCCCTCCAATAACCCGGCTCAGAACTTCTTACCATAAAAACTAATTCTGGTTCTGAAAGAGTGATCTCAGACGGGAAATCCATTTTCGGATAAAAGTACGATATCTGTCTTTGAGTGATCACATATCTTTTAAAAATGTCATATTCCCACCATGGAAATTCTGGGTTTTTTACATGCCAGGAAAACAAACTAGTTACTAAAATAGATAGAATGACAATTCCAATAGAGAATATCAATCCGATTTGATGATGGCTTGTTAAAGCGAATATATTTGAACTGATTTTTTTAATCCCTTTTCTTAAAATACTCATTCCCTCAAACTCTAACAAGAGTAGAGTAGATAGAATGAAAAGAAGGGCTATCTGATACCTCATCCATTTTGTACCAAGAATACTCATAATTAAAAAAAATGGTGAAAATATAAGTATTGTTACAAATGTCTTTTTCCATCTGAAAGTACTCCATGAAGCTAAAAAGGAAATAAGCCATACAACAGGAAGGAAAAAAAGTCCTACACCTGGAATATACCTGATAGGAGCTCTACTTCCAGAAAAACCTTTAAATGCTTGATCCAAATCTCTTCCAATTTTTTGCAAAAGACTAAACCAGAAACCATATTCGTTTTTTAAAAGCCAATTGTGTATTGGAAAATAGATAAAATAATAAATTAATAATATTCCAACTACAACAGATATAATTGCTATAAAAAACCCATGTAACTTGGTTTTTGATAGCAAGATTGCTAATATGGTTGCTATAAAAAATAAATAAAAACTAACTATTGTGAACTGATACCAGCTGACAACTTTCCTCAGGGAAATAATTGATGAAATTCCCAGAGCAATGTGCACAAATATTAGAAATATTAAATTTTTATCTGTAAATTGCTTTATATACTTTTTCATCACTAAAAATAAATTTTAAAAATATTAAATTTATCTTTAAAGCAATTTAAATGCTTTCTCAATTTTTTTATAAAGTTAGATTTTTGTAACAAAATAATATTCTTATTTAACTCTATTTCTTTTTATTCCCTCAAGTGTGCTTTTTATGTTACAACCCTTTCTAAGCAGACAGACTGAAATACCGGAACCATAAATCTTTGCAAGAAATTCAGAAAACATTGTCATTTTTTGTTGATATAAGACATCAGACATGGGTAAAAATGTCTCTCCAACAACCAAAACCAAAGCTATCCTCATCTGTCCTCTTCTTCTTATTCTTTTAAGTTTATCAAGCCAATTTGTATTAAATGAAGTGGTTAAAAAAACAATATTTGACCCTGTTGGAAGGCTATCTAATTCCTTACTGATGATTATTGTTGGAGATATATTTCCTGAGGGTTCACATTTAGCAAACACCTCCATTATTCTGTGATAGTTTCTAGAAGCATCGTCAAAAGGAATGACGTATAACCTATTACCACTTACTACAATTCTTACGCGATAATTGCTCTTTGCGAAGTAATTTACAATAGTAGCCGCAGCACTTACGAGATATTCAAAAGTTGATTCTTTCCCTTCACCTAGATGGGAGTCTCTAAAACCATCAACTATAATAGCAACTCTACTTATTGTTGCATCATCAACTTTTCTAATCATTAAAGCGGATGTCTTTGCAGTTGATTTCCAGTGAATTTTTCTTAGATCATCTCCGCTAACATATTCTCTAAGAGAATAGAAATCATCACCAATAGGTGAAACCAAATCACTTGTTAAAGCTTCATACCCAATAAAGCCCACACCTCCTGGTGAAAATTGAGAGATGTCATAAGTTTTAGGATATACAAGTATTTCTTGGTAATCAT
Source organism: Actinomycetes bacterium (assembly GCA_023129485.1). Classification (GTDB taxonomy): domain Bacteria; phylum Actinomycetota; class Humimicrobiia; order JAHJRV01; family JAHJRV01; genus JAHJRV01. The sequence goes on from JAGMBY010000014.1 coordinate 4,301, forward strand.
CAAATAAAACATTACTTTGGGTAAGATTGAAAGAATCTTGGCCTCTCATAGTAATTGGACCTATCTTATATAGACCTCTCTTATCCATATTCAGTTTATATTTAATGTCGAAATCTTTTTTGTAAAAATTTGTTGGAACAACAAAATTATGAGAATCACCAAAATATGAAGGTAATTTGTCTTTTATGATTGGTATAGATGTAAAAAGAGTACCTTTATTCTTTGCATGTAAATTTACATCTACAACATTATCAACATGAACCCTTTTATGTCCTATCTTTCTTTTTATAAAAAGCTTATCTCTTAATTGAATTGTAGAAAACAGGGAATATAAGAAGGTTATTAGAAAAGTTATAGAAAGAAGAAGAAACTCATATGAACCAAAAGCTCGAGCACCAATATAGCATATAATTGATAATAAAAGTATAAGCCAACCTCTAAATTTAATCATTTATTATACCTCGGGAGCGGGTATTTTCTTTAATAATTCATTTAAAATATCAAATGCATTTTCCCCATGCATTCTAGCTTCAGGAGTTAAAATAATTCTGTGAGCTAATACTAATGGGACCATTTCTTTTATGTCATGTGGTATTACATAATCTCTACCTCTAATTAGTGCAAGTGTCTTTGATGTTTTTAAAAGTCCCAATGATCCTCTTGGACTTGAACCTAAATAAAGCTTATCATTTTTTCTTGTTTGACTGACTATACTTACTAAGTAATCTTTAATATTTTCATTAACAAAAATAGTTTTAGCAACTTCTACCCACCGATTAACATCTGCACCTGTACATACAGGTGATATGTTATCTATTGCAGGATTAATTCCATGTTTTTCCAAAATCACCAGTTCATCACTATGAGTAGGATATCCAATAGTTAGGTGCATAATAAACTTATCTAACTGCGCTTCCGGTAATGGATATGTTCCTTCATATTCAATGGGATTTTGGGTTGCTACTACTAAAAATGGAATATCTAATTTATAGGTTATGCCATCTACAGTTACCTGTTTTTCCTCCATACACTCAAGTAAACTTGACTGAGTTTTTGGTGAAGCTCTATTTATCTCATCAGCTAATATAATATTAGCAAAAACTACCCCCTCTCTAAATCTGAAATCCTGAGTCTTTTGATTATATACAGAAACCCCAGTTATATCCGAAGGCAAAAGGTCTGGTGTGAACTGAATTCTTTTAAAATCGCAATCTATTGATTTTGCAAGAGACTTAGCTAACATTGTCTTTCCAACTCCTGGTACATCCTCAATAAGAACATGACCTTCAGCAAGAAGTGCAGTTAAAATGTACTCAATTACTCTTCTTTTTCCCTCTATTACTTTCTCAATATTTTCTATAACTTTAATTAGCTCTTCTTGTGATTTTTTAACATCATCCCTAACTTTGGTCTCCATTAAATCCTCCAATTTATAAATTATTTATTACAATTATTTATAATAGTAACTCTCATATATAAATTTTACTATAAATATGATAGCTTTACAGTTAACTTTATAAAACAAGCAATATTATAAAAACCTCCCTTGATTTGGGAGGTTAAAATAAAAGTTTAGGTATTACCATATTTTTTAGAAATTTTTAATCCTTTTTTGATTATTCAATATAAATTTTTATTATTTTTTAATTTAATTCTTTAAATAGGTATAATAAATAACTCTAATATGATAAAATTTTTACTAAGTATAAATTTTTAATTTGTAAAATTTTAGGAGTATTAATTTAATGCCATGGTTACCAGAAATTGAAATATTAAAAAAGAAATTAAAAAAGAAATTCACAGGAAAGAAGTTAACAAATATAGAATTTTATAAGGATAGTATATATTACCCACAAGTAAAATTATTAGAAAATGAACTTGCCAATAGGTACATTCTAAATATAACCAGGAAAGGAAAGTACCTAATTATTTCACTTGAAGGTGGAAATAATTTAGTACTAAATTTAAAGATTACAGGATTTCTTAGATACTTTTCAGAAAAGCTATTAATAAATAATTATACCCCCATGATTTTAAATGTAGATAATGGTTATTTATGTCTTCAAAATTTAAGTCTAAGATATGTAAGGTCCATCCCAACAATACAGCTTAGAAATCACCCCATCTTCAAAGATTTGGGAATTGACCCCTTATCGGATGAATACAATATAGATAAATTTTATAAGATAACAAAGAAAAGAAAAGGGATATTAAAGTTGAACCTTTTAGATCCCACTTATGTAACTGGACTTGGAAATTATTATGTGGATGAAATACTTTTCTTAGCAAAACTACACCCTAAAAGAGAGATATCAAAACTCAATAGACTGGAGATAGAATCATTATATTCAAGTATAAACAGAGTATTGAATGAAAGTATTGATGTTGGCGGGTCATCGAGGGAGGGATTTTGTTATCACGATGGTAGCAAAGGAAGATTTCAAAATAATTTCAATGTTTATGATAGACAGGGTAAGCCGTGTCCATTATGCAGAAGAAATATAAATAGAATAATTGTTGGTGGTAGAGGGACATATCACTGCGAAAACTGCCAAAAATAGTATCTAATTATTTCACTTGAAGGGGGGAATAATTTAGTAATAGATTTAAAAGTCATTAAAATAGGGAGAGAAGAATTCTGAGAGGTCTTTTCCACTTACTTCTTCACAAATATTAATAAATCCTATGATATCTGCATTTTCAAACTTATACTTTTCGAAATATTCTCTTAATATCTTATACATAACATCTCTTCCAAGATGTTCCTCCAATCTAAATAGAAGCTCTGCACCCCCATAATAAATATCACGCGAGTATTGTCTAAAATCTGTATAATCTCTTATTGTTTTATTCATTACTTTAGATGGGACTTCTATGGAAAGAGGTTCTGGTCGGATCATTGAAAAAAACTCTATCCCCCTATCTTCACCATACTTATTAATAAAGTATTGATATGTAGAATATTCAGCAAACGCTTCATCCAACCAGGGTTCATAAATCTCATTATTTCCTACAATTGAGTACCACCACTGGTGAGCTGTTTCATGAGCAATTACATATTCATTACGATAGTAATAATATTTTTCATCAATATTTTCTCTATATCCTTTATCTACATATTTAATCTGGCAAAGTTGTGGATATTCCATCCCACCAAAATTACTGAAGTTTTGAGCGATTGAATAACTTTGATAAGGGTATTTTCCAAAAAGCTCGCTGAAAATAGAAATGGCTTCTTTTGCCCAATTTATACTATATTTAAATTTTTCTAGGTCTTCCCCCACCAAATAGGAGTAAATATTGATATCCTGATATTCATCCCCTAAGACATAATACTCTTTACTGAACATAATTGCGAAATCTCTAACTGGATAAGCCTGATATGTGTAAGTTACATAGTTATCAACTTTTTCTTTATTAAAAAGCTCTCCAGTAGATGCCAAAACATAATCTTCTGGCAGCATTATCTTTATTTCATAAATTGAGCTATCGCTGTAAAAAGGATCTCCTATAGGAAGAAACGGGTCTTTATACCAACCTTCATCATCATAAACAGCCAATATCGGGCACCAGTTTCCTAAAGATATAACCTCATTTTGATTAGCATCATAATAATAACCGTATCTATCTCTATTTTTTGGAATGTCCTGGTAAAATTCCATGGTTATTTCTAAACTTTCACCAGGTTCAATCGATTTTTCTAAATCTATTTCGCAAAGGGTCTGTTCTAATTTATAATTGACTTCTACACCATTAACAAATAATTTTGTTATCACCATTTTTCCTGGAATTATATCTAACTCATTTAAATCTTCCCCAGTTAAATCAGTTATTATTTTAAACGAACTGTCAGATATCTCATCATAAGCTCTTGGATAGAGGTGAAAATAAAGTTTATTTAGTTTATCATCTTCAAAATTTGTGTATTCTAATTGAAGATTGCATTGCAGTTTCATATCTTCGGGAAGGAATTTTACAAAAACCTCATACTTATTGAGTGTATTTTCATAAAATTCAATATCTTCTAAATATTCCCTTTCATTCTCAAACTCTCTCTCTACCTTTATAGTTTCTTCTTCAATCTCTTCATGAGTAGTAATTCCAACTTTAGTTTCTTCTTCAGATACAGCTATTAACTGTCTGTATGCAAATATTGCAAAGATTAGAATAAGAATTAAAAGAAATATCAATCCTATAACTTTAAAAATTCTTCTTTTCATAATGATTTTTAATTTCTTTAAATTGTTTTAAAAGTATTATTATAAGGTAAAATATATAATTTTTTATTTTTTCAAATTAAAATTTATAATTTTTTAAACTTTTTGTATCTATAACTCTTTTAAACTACTTTAGAGATCCAATTCTTCGCTTATATTCTGCATTGCCAAAAGACCTATCTTTATAAATTCCTTTAATTCAAATCCCAGCTCAGAGCATTTTTTTATTTGTTCTCTTTTAGCACCTCTTGCAAAGGCTTTCTCCTTAAATCTATTTAGAATGAAATTGTGATCGATAGATGCCAGTTTTTTATCTGGATGTATTAAAGCAGCTGCCACTATCAATCCAGTTAAAGGATCGACGCAAAAAAGAGCTTTTTCAAGAGTAGTAATTCTTTTAATTTTATGCATATCATTGTGAGCCCTTACGGCATTGACTATCTCATCATCAAGACCAATCTCTTTTAACATATCTGCTCCAACAATGCTGTGTTTATGGGGATCTTTTGCAGTGATTTCATAATCTATATCATGAAGAAGTCCAGTTAATCCCCATTTTTCTTCATCCTCTCCCAACTTTTTTGCTAGAGTCTTCATTATAGCTTCTACAGCAAGCATATGCTTAATGAGATTTTTATTTTTTACTTCTCCTTTTATAAGTTGGTAAGCTTCCTCTCTATTCATATCAATTCCCTCTAAAATATAAATTGAATTATATATTTATATATTTTTAACCTTAATTTGAATGATTTTAAAACTGATCCTGGTATAGCATTAATTCATAGCATAACATTATTTGTGTCTTTATAAAAAATTGTAAACAAATAAATAGTAATAATAATATCTAATTATATTTTTTAATTATATTTAATTCCATAATGATATAAAAAATTTATTTTGTTAGTTTGATAATTAACAAAGAATGAATACACAAGGTCTCCAATTTGCTGAAGATTCTTTTTTTCTATGTTTTTAAATTTATCATTTTGGGCATGCCAGTTGGAATCAGGTAATCTTTCAAGCCACACAGCAGGTATTCCTATTTTTTCCTCTGCTCCGAATATGATTAAAATTATAGTTGAATTGACATCTATTTCTTTTAAAACTCTGGCTAATTCAAGTAATATCCCTACTCCAGAACCGTTGTCATTTGCTCCAGGAGATTTTTTTTACAGAGTCAATGTGAGCTCCAACCAATATGATTTCATCATTTAATTTTCCTTCTTTTATAACCTAAATATTATTTGATGTTTTCCCATTTGGCAAATAAAATCTTTGAACCCTTGGCTGATAACCTAAAAACAAAAAATAGTTTTTTTCTCTATTTATTAAAACCTTTAAAAAAATTTTGAGTTTTAGAAATTCATCTTCTGTTTTTAAAAGATTTCTAAGAAGAGAATAATTTTCTATTGGTGTAATTATTTGTGTTTTTTTAATTGCTAAAGCAATATTATAATTTTTAAGGTACTATAATAAAAAATAATTCTGATATCATTCTTGTATATTTTTGAAAAATAAGTTAAAAAAAGATTTATAAAAATTTTTATTTTATGATTTGGCTATATAGTAGATTAAAATTAATAAAGTGTTTAAAAAATTTTTATAACGAGTAATTATACTAGAGAAAAATCTAAAAGACTTAAAGTATAAAAATTAAAAAGTATTAAAAAATTATTCTTATTTGGTAGTTAATATGGAAAAAAATCTAAAGGATTTGAAGATTATTGGAATAAGGATAATAGGAAGAATTAGGGAAACCCACATTTTTTTAAATGATAAAAATATTGAAATTGGGAGGATGGAATTTAAATTCTGGGGAAAAAATGCTGTATATAAATCTAAAGATGAAAAGCTAAAGCTAATAAAAAGGGGATGGCCTGTGAAGAGATATAGTTTGATAAAAGAAGACAGGCTTCTTTTAAGTGGAAGGCAGACATTTTTATCACGGAATGCAAGTTTTTATTTGCCCGATTATGGTAATTTTAAATTAAGAATTTCTGGATATCGTCGTCCTTATTTATTGACAGATATAGATAAAAATGAGGATATGTTATCTGTTGGAATAAAAAGGATTGCACCGCCTGATATAGAGATAAAGCTAATTTCGGATGAGATTAAAAATATCCCTCTATCAGACTACTTAATAGTTCTTGCATATTACACATGGGTTAACTTAAAAAGAGCAAGAATTATAAAATTCTAAACTTTTAGGTTATAATTATTATTTATGAGAACTTTAGTTTATGACCGAGAAAAAGAACTAATAAATTTTGATACACCAAAGAAAGATATAGGTGCCTTGGTTGGAAATGCAAATTATATTTTGTGGTTAGATATAGATGAACCTTATAAAGAGGATATGGTTTGGTTAAAAGAAAATTTTGGTTTTCACCCACTGGATTTAGAGGACTGTATAAGCTTAATAGAGAGACCGAAAATAGATTTATATGAAGATTATCACTTCTTGGTGATGCATTTTCCAGTTTTTGATAAGACAACTAGAAAGTTGTTACCAATACAGGTAAATGTATTTTTGGGTACAAACTTCCTTGTTACAATTCGAAAAAGTTATATCAAATCATTAAACAGAACATTTGAGAATGTTTCAAAAGATAAAGAACTTCTTTATAAGGGAACTGATTATTTATTACACAAAGTTATAGACGACTTAGTAGACTATTGCTTTCCTATTTTGGAGAAAATTAGGGGTAATATTCAAAATGTTGAAAATATGGTGTTCAATGGTGCCACAAGGCAGACGATAAGAGATATTCTCATCATTAAAAGAAACATAATACTTTTTAAAAACATTTTAGTTCCTCAAACAGGAATATTAAGGGGAATTGAAGTGAGGGACAGTAAATTTATTGCGGAAGAATTAGAAGTATATTTCGGAGATATAGTCGACCATCTTCAAAAGATAGAGGACGGTTTGGAAAGTTATGGAGAAGTAATAGAAGGTCTTCAAGATGCACATCAATCCATAGTTTCAAATCGTATTAATGAAATTATGAAAATACTCACCATCATATCTATAATGATGCTCCCCTTAACCCTCATATCAAGCGTATATGGAATGAATATAATGTTACCGATATCTAAAAGCCCATTTGCCTTTTTAATCATCATTTCCATAATGATTTTAATGGCTTTGGGAATGTTTATATATTTCAAAATCAAACATTGGATCTAATTACCCCCAGATTCTAGTAGAATTGAATCTTCATATAACTTTAGTATAAAAATAGAAAAAAATTATTATAATTCGATATTTCCATTAAAAAATTTCTATATTAATTCATTCTATAAGAATAATTAAAAATAATGATCCAAAATTTAATGGAGGTCAATTTTTGAGATTTGCAATTGTAGGTGCTGGATCAGTTGGTTCACTTATTGGAGCAAAACTCTCATTATCAGGGGAAGAAGTAGCTCTTATTGGAAGAGAACCCCATATGTCTAAGGTTAAAAGTGAGGGTTTAATACTGGAACTTCCTGGGAAAAAAAAGTTAGTAAAAAATCTCCTTACATTTACTAATTTAATTGATTTAAAGAATAGTAAATTTGATCCTCAACTTTTCCTTCTTACTATGAAATCCTATAATACTAAGCAATCCTGCAAGGAACTTTCAGAGATTTTTAAAAGCACTTGTAATGATTATAATTTTTTGACAATGCAAAATGGGATTGGTAATGAAGAAACAATATCAAGTTTTTTTGGCGAAGAAAACAGTTTTTCTGGTGCACTTACAATAAGCGTATCTTTGATAGCACCAGGAAGAGTAAGACAAAATACCATTAAAGGTAGTATTGGATTAGCACCATTAATTGTAAAAAATAAAACAAAGAAAATGGTAGTTAAGCTAAAAGAAATATTTGAAAATGCAGAATTCAAAACGGTGGTTTTTAAGAATTATCGAGAACTTAAGTGGTCAAAATTACTTTTAAACATAGTTTCTAATGCAGGCTCCGCAATATATAACTTATCTCCATCAGAAATAGTCAAAGATAAAGAATTATTTTTACAAGAGCAGGTTGCATTTAGAGAAGCATGTAAAGTAATATCAAAATTAGGACTAAAGATAATAAATCTACCAGATTATAATGTAAATTTACTCAAATTTATTATGAATCTTCCTCAACCGATTGCTCAATTTATATTAAAAAATAAAATTGCAAAATCTCGTGGTGAAAAGATGCCATCTCTTTGGCAAGATTTGAAAGAGGGTAGAAATCTTTCAGAAGTTGAGGTCCTGAATGGAGCAATAGTTAAATATGGTCAAAGGTTAAGTATTAATACACCAGCGAATGACTTTTTCTATCACACCTTAAAAAACATAATTGAGGGCAAACTTAATTGGGATAGTTTTAAGAAATAAAATATCAATTAGTTTATTTTTTCTCTTTTATTATCTCTTTTGTAAAATCTTTAATTAAATACTTCTAA
>JAGMBY010000015.1 GCA_023129485.1 Actinomycetes bacterium
CCCAAATGTAATGGCACACCAAAGCGCAGATCCAGCAAATGTATAAAATAAAAATTTTTTGAAGTCGAACTTTAAAACTCCTGCTGGAAATGATATAAATGTTCTTGTTTGCCCTATAAGTTGAGCAAGAAAAATTGAAAACTCACCATATTTTTTAATAAATTTAAGTGTTTTACTATGCTCATTACTCTTTTTAGAGTCAATTTTTTTTAAGCTTTTTCTAAAAGGAATTATTATTCCTCTACCAAAACCATAACTAATTGAGGAGCCAACAGTACAACCAACTGATCCTGCTAATATTGAAAAAAAATAAGTAAAAATATTTTCTCCAACTTTCTCTGATGAAATTATTAAAAAGGGTGTAGAAGCAAAAGGTATACCAAGGCTCTCTAAAAACATTCCAAAACCTAATCCAACATAGATTGAACCCAGTCTTATATTTGCTAAAAAGTGATATATATTTTTAAGAACACTCATAATGGTTTATTAAATCAATTTTACATGTTTAATTTAATGGATATTTTTAAATCACAATTTTAAAATTTCATCAGGACTATCCACTTGTTATATTCACATCTTCTATAACTAAGTATGGCAAAATAGAACTATTTACCCATTTTGTCTCTTTGGAAATGGCAGTTATCTTATTTAGTGCTTCAAATATATTTCCTGCTATTAAAGTTTCTATAAGAGGTTTAATAATTTTGCCATTTTTAATTAGGTATCCACCCTTAACAACACCAGAGAAATCACCACTTACAGGATTTGTATTTCCTGAAAATCTTGTAACTATTATTCCCCTGCCTATATTCGAAATCATATCTTTATAGTTGACATTCCCACTCTTGATAATGAAATTCGTTGGACCTATTCCTGGAGCTGTTCTTGCGCCCCCAGAAGCGTGACCAGTACTTAATCTACCCTCCTTATTTGCAGTATATGTATTATACATATAAGAAATTAATTTTCCATTTTCAATTATATTTATAGGTTTATGAGGTACCCCCTCTCTATCAAATGATGATGAACCAAGACCATGTGGTAGAATCCCGTTATCTTTTATGGTTAATAAATTTGAGGCTATTTTCTCTCCTATTTTTCCCTTAAATTTACTCATTTTCTTTTGAACATTATTGGAATTTATAGAAAAAAGAAGAGGAAAAATTAAAAGTTCAAAAACTGAGTTGGGTGATAAAATTACAGTGCCTACAAAACTCTCACCCTTTTCCGCTCCTAAAGAACCTATTACATTTTTTGCAAAATATTTGGCTATGGTTTTAACATCAATATCATTAATAAACCTTTTTCCACCAAACTGATAATCAAAACTTGATACCTCTTCATCATCAGCAGCCCACCCCATAATATAATAGGTAAATAGACTGAATGGTTCTTGTATTCTTATTCCATTGGAATTTATAATGGCTCTACTACCCACAATTGCCTCAAAAGATGCACTGTCTACTGTGACTCTATTATCATAATTTTTTGCTTCATTAACTAGATTAAGACCAAATTCCATTGCCTTAGAAGTATTAAATGATTCACTATTTGGGTCATAGATTCCTTTTACCTCAGTTGTTTTTTGAGATTTAGGTAGTTGATTAAACTCATCTTTTGGGCTAGATTTCGTTAAAATATAGCTATTTCTTATAGCTTCTTCAATCTTTTTTTCGTCGAAGCTATTTACGGATGAAAATCCCAAACCTTTATTTTTAAATGCCCTAATTCCGATGCCATCTTCAATCTGGCTTCTCGCAATTTGAAGATCATTTTTTTCAAAAAACACTTCTATTCTCTTTATAGTACTTGCATAGATTTCAGTCTCATCACAACCTATATCGAGTGCAATCTTAAGAGCTTTATCACAAATAGGTAAAAGTTCCATTTTATTTCTCCTGCCTTCCACCAATAATTAATTTGCATCTTAAATAAGGTCCTCCTGCATCAACTTTTGCATACTGTTTTTTGCCACAATATCCTGAACCCAAATCCCACTGGAAATCTTTACTAACTGCATCAACACTATTTAGTACTTCAAAAGCTTGTCCTGAAATAGTCACTCCTCTTAACAGTTTTCCTAATTTTCCGTTCTTTATTTCATAAGCTTCCTGAACACCAAACATAAATTCAGCATTAGCATCAGCTTGGCCAGACATAGGGCCTTTTAAAAGATATCCTTTTTTAATTTCTAATATCATATCTTCAAGTTCATGATTTCCAGGCTCTATATAAGTATTCCTCATTCTAATTAGTGGCTCATCTGAATACTCGAACGCTCTAGCATTACCTGTTGGTTCAACATCAAATATTTTTGAAGTCTCTCTATTGTGTAAATAAGATACAAGTATTCCATCTTTTATTATGATTGTCTTTTTTGTAGGGACACCTTCATCATCTACAAGTAACTCTCCTCCTGCATGTCCCTTTATCTGTGAATGTCCACTATCTATAAGTGTAATAAGTTCACTTGCAACTTTTTTTCCAATTTTACCATGAGCCATAGAACCAGATAAAACAATATCTGCCTCGACAGTGTGTCCTATAGCTTCATGAGAGAGTAAGCCAACTAAACCTGGATCTAAGATAACAGTTTCCCTTTCACCAATTGGATATTTAGCATCTAATAAATCAATTGCAATTTTTGAAGCATCTCCTGCTAACTCTTCTGGTTTTTTCTTTGCGAAAAGATCTTTCCAGCCACCTGTAACACCAGTTGCTTTAAAAGCCATTGTCATATCTCCATCTTTGACAGCAACAGCTATTACTCTAAATTCGGGTTTCATATCAAAAATATGACATCGAGCTCCATCACTTGTCATTATATATTTCTCATCAATTATCTCACTGTATCTACAAAATGCTGATTGAATGAGTGGTGAAAAATCTCTCATCATCTTCTCAGTTTTTAAAACCAATGAGAGTTTTTCATCTAAAGTGTGATTCTTAAGATCATCATTTATCTCTGGCTCAAATTCTCCTGTTGCCATTGTTGTTTTTGCAAGTTTTATCTTATCCTTTTTATTTTTACTTGATATTTCAGCTGCTACTTTTGCTTCCATGAAAGTTTTATAGACATCACTTTCAGTCAACCTACTTGTGCTACTAAAACCCCATGAACCATTTACTAAAACTCTAATTCCAATACCACTATAAATAGATGAACTTGACTCCTCTAATTCCCCTTTTCTAACAGATATACTATTTAATTCTCTATTATGATATCTAAGCTCAGTAAAGCAATCTGCCTTCTTTATTATCTTTTCAAATAAATCAAACATAAAATCCTCTTTCAAATTTTATATGAGAAATACTAAAAATTATTATTCTTATCTTAAATCTACAATAATAATTATTGTAGATTTTAAATTAACAAAGAATATTTATTATTCTAAAATTGTTAGAATATATATTTAATATAAATAAAAATCAGTTTTATTTCACATTTTTAATTATGTTTATCATTGTACTATAATAATTATTAATTTTAAAAAATCCTATCACTATATCTTAATACTTTTTCTATAAATAATATGTATTGTAAACGAATTGGGTTAACACATTTAGTATTTTATTCTTTGAAAATTTAATATTACATTGTTATTCTGACCCTGAGTGTTAAGCCTGTCCTTGAACGGAGTGAAGGAAAGGGGAAGAACCTATTTATTAGATTCTTCAGTCGCTAAAGTTTACCCTAGGTCCATTCGCTTCGCTCAGGATAAACTAGTCGAAGGGCTCCTTCAGAATGACAAAATTCTTTTATTACATTAATTTTTCAAAGAGCAAACTATAAACTTTATAGGTTAAACTAATAAATATAAAAATATTATTAAAAAATTTAAAAAATAATTATATTAGAATAAAAGCATAAAAATTTAGTTAATGATTTAAAGATTTATCATTTATAAAAAGAAATAAGAATTTGAAATATAACCGCACAAATCTAATATATGGAAGTTATAATTGATTTTTTAGAAAAACATATAAGCCGGTTTGGATATTTAGCTATCTTCATACTCATGTTTTTTGAGAGTGCATGTATTCCAATACCAAGCGAGATAACAATGCCTTTTGGGGGATTTTTATCAGCAATAGGAAAACTCAATTTAGTATTGGTAACTTTAGTTGGATCAATAGCAAACTTATTTGGATCTTATACTGCATACTATATAGGTAAATTTGGTGGAAGGCCCTTTTTAGAGAAATATGGAAAATATATCCTTTTAAGGAAAGAAGAGCTTGATAAGGTAGATGAATGGTTCAATCATCGGGGAGAAATAACTGTTTTTATAACTCGCCTTTTACCAGGAATTAGGGCATTCATTTCTCTACCTGCAGGAATGGCTAAAATGAACTTGGTAAAATTTTCAATATACACGATTATTGGAGTAATCCCCTGGTGCTTTTTTTTAGCCTATCTCGGCTATATATTTGGAGAGAATTGGCAAATAATTCTGGATTATTATCATAAGTTTGAATATATTTTCTTTACTATAATAATCTTAGCAATAATAGGTTTTTTGATTTTCATATTTATTAAGAGAAGAAAAAGGGGAATTTAATAAGGTTTGAAAATAGTAGTTAGCTTTATAGATTATTTTAAGTAATTAATAATTAAAACTTTTTAAAATATATTTAAACAAAATCGTATTAAAATTAATTAGAATAAAAAGCCTATAAAACAAATTACTTTCACATAAATTAAATCATTAAAAGTTAGAGGTATTTATTGACATTATTTCAGGCCATTATTATGGGGATAATTCAAGGAGCCACTGAATTCTTACCAGTCAGTAGTTCCGGACATATGGTTTTAATAACACACCTTTTAGGATGGAAAAAACCCTCACTATTTTTTAGTGTTATGGTTCACTTTGCAACTCTAATAGCTGTAATGTGGGCTATGTCGTCTGATATAAAAGATCTAATTAAATCTTTTATAAACCTGATAAGAAAGAATAAGGAAATGCAAAAAGATAAATCTTTAGATTTATTAAAATCGAAAATCATCTGGTTGTTATTTGTTGGCACAATTCCTGCTGCAATATTAGGTTATTTAGCTCATGATTTCTTTGAAAAACTTTTTGGAATTCCAATCTATGTTGTAATTGCACTTTTTATAACAGGGACACTTCTTTTTATAGAAGGATGGATGAGAAAAACTATTGACTCATTAGAATTAATGAAACTAAAAGATGCTGTTCTTATAGGAATAGCTCAAGCAATTGCAATTGTTCCAGGTATTTCAAGATCAGCAATAACAACAGTAATGGGAAGGTCAAGAGGATTATCAAGAGAAAATTCTCTAAAATTCTCCTTTTTACTATCTGTACCAATAATTTTTTTGGCTACTATTTATGAGACATTTAGATTTTTTAAAGAAACACCATCTAATTTTAATATAACTAATACAATATTCGGTATGCTATTCGCCTTAATAACAGGATTTCTATCAATAAAGCTGCTTTTAAATTTCTTTAAGAGAAGAAAATTAAGAATATTTTCTTTATACTGTTGGGCATTATCTATCTTCAGCTTTATAGTAATAGTTATATTTTAAATTTTAGAAAATTCATAAAATTATATATTTAATTTTAAATTATATGCTTAGAAATTGATACAATATTAAAAGTTAAAAATAAGTAGTAATTTCATATATCTTATAAAAATTATTTTTAATAACTATTAGAATATCATTATTTAAATAGGGAGATATTAATGAACATAGGAAGCTGGATAGTTGGAACAGCAGTGCTCTGGTTATTGAAGATAATCGCTACTTATCCTTTAGCAACATATCTGTATCGTAGAAAGAAACCAGAGTATGCAAAACTAAGTGAACTTAAAATACCAGAATCTGAGAAGATTATTAGAGAGGGTGAGAAGATAAAAGAAGGAGTAGAAGAAATTCCTACTGAGATAACAAGTCAACAAGCAACAGGTAGAGCAAGACCTGAGAAGAAGGAAAAAGCTGAAGAAATTCCCAACAAATATTACATTATAGCAGATGTATTGGTTTTAGGTGTAGCTGGGTTTCTTCTTGGTTTTATAAGTGGTTATTATTTCATTGGCATTTCTTTGAAAGCCAGGGACTGGCCCGGAATGATTGTTTTTATTATTGCAAGTTTACTTGGAGTAGGAGCTCATACCTCAATTTAAGATAAACTGAAATAGCCATCTTTGTTATTACAAGTTTGTTCAGATCAACGATGATACCTCATTAAACTCAATATTTACAATAATAATGGTGTTATCTTTATTAAAACAAGTTTATTTATCACAGTAGCTTTATAGTTCTTTCATATAGTTTATATAAGACAATTATTAAAATAGTAATATAGACTTTAACATAGTTAGTTTTATTAAATCATTAAAAAAATCTTATTCATAATATCAATAGATTACAATTTCAAAATAATTGAAAAATATATACAAAATTTATTTAATAAATTTTAAATGTAATCAAATGTAATCAATAAAATTATAATAGGGGGTTGAATTATGGATTTTGAATATGGAGGGTTTTGGAGACGTTTCGCTGCAGTAATAATTGATAGTATCATCATCACTGTTTTTGCTTCAATTATTAATGCCATATTAATTTCCACTTTTTCTCGTAGAACAAGTCCTAATGCAGCTACAGGAGCAGCATTATTACTTTATTTTATTTTTTTAATTTCAAGTTGGCTATATTATACTCTACTCGAGTCTTCATCAAAGCAAGCAACAGTTGGGAAAATGGCTTTAGGAATTATTGTCACGGACCTTTATGGTAATAGAATTTCATTTGGAAGGGCAAATGGAAGATATTGGAGTAAAATATTGTCTGCTTTAATTTTATTTATTGGATTCATTATGGCTGGCTTTACTGAGAAAAAACAGGCACTTCATGACATAATAGCCAGTTGTTTGGTTGTAAAGAAGGATGTGGTGGTTAAACCAAAAGAGGAAGTTTATATAAAACCTGCAAAGGCTAAATTTAAACAAGTTACTCCCCCAATAACTATTCCTACTAAAAAGGTTACCCCAGCTACGAAGGTAGAAGGTAAACAACCGAGATTTATTCAGAAATTGGTAAAAGAGAATAGAACATATGAAATCTATAAGGGAACAGATACTGAGTCAGCTAAAAAATTTCTTATTACAAAGAGAGTTGATAAAAAATTGTATTATATAGAAGTTGAGACTCCTGAGGGTACCTGGGGCATGGATATTGAGGGGCTCTATCTAGTAAGACTTCTACCTTGGCAGAAAAACATTAGTTTAGCTAAATGTGATGGTTATATAATTCCCATGTCACATAGTAATTTTGGACTGAATATGGCTGCAAGAGGAATAAGTGATAATTTTGTAGTTAAGATTAAATGTGGGAAATGTGAACACGAGTGGTTAGATGGAGTACGATATAAAAATGTAACTGCTGTACGTTGTCCAAATTGTAAAACTATTAACAAAGTTGACAGTGGAAACATAACAGTCCTTTTCACAAAATAGAATCTAAATATACAAATATAAAACTGTCATAAAAGAAAATTACATTAAAAATTAAATAATGTCTATTCAAATTGACAATTTTATTCAGAAAATATCACATAAAGACACTATTGTTAAACTAAAATATAGTCCATCTGGGAAATTTCTTATCTCTGCTGATAGGAGTGGTGAAATAATTATTTGGTCAAGAGGTGAATCAAAAGATGTCAAACTTATTCGGATATCTTACTCACCATTAACTGGGATCTGGTTTAGCGAGGATGAAAATTGGTTAATTTCAGGGTATCAGGGTGGTAATATTCTAATATACAATTTTCCTGAGATGAATCTTGAAGCTGAAATTAGGCTCAAAACAGACTACCTAGTGGAATTTCAACCCGTTGTTGCAAAGGAACCAGTTCGAGATTTTTGGATTCGTGGGGTTTGCTTCATTCCAAACTCTTCTAAAGTGGTTATTGGAGCAGATGATGGCACATTAGAAATTTGGGACTATCAATTAAAACATTCTAAATATATTGGTAGATGCCCTTCAGGAGTTCGTAGTATAGATGTATCACCAAAAGGTTCTAAGCTTGCTATAGGATGTGAAGATGGAGGTATATTTCTTATACCATTGCATGAGTTTTTCCAGCAAAAATAATAATATAAAACATATGAATTGGTGACACTTGAGGCAAATGAAGGTTAGTGGTAGAATCTTAAGAATATTTTTAAAATAGTTTTATATATAAGAATTTCAAAGGAAGGAAAAAATTGAAGGGAGTAATATTAGCAGGCGGATTAGGAACAAGACTATTGCCTCTTACAAAAATCACCAACAAACATCTTTTGCCAGTTTATGACAAACCCATGATTTACTATCCATTAAACACATTAATTAAGGGTGGAATAGATGACATAATGATTGTTACTGGTGGAAATAATGCTGGTGATTTTCTAAGGTTATTAGGAAATGGTTCAGACTTTGGTCTAAAGCATATTAATTATACTTATCAGGAAGGACATGGAGGTATTGCTGCTGCCCTGTCTTTAGCTGAACATTTTGTTGATGGTGAAAAAATTGTTGTTATTTTAGGAGATAATATATTTGAAGATAACATTGAGAGTGCAGTTAAAGAATTTGAGAAACGGGAAGAGGGAGCTAAGATATTTCTTAAAAAAATAAAAGATCCTACACGTTACGGTGTTCCTGAAATAAAAGGTAATAAGATTATAAAAATTGAGGAAAAACCCAAAAATCCAAAGAGTAGTTATGCAGTAACTGGTTTATATATGTATGATGAGAAAGTATTTAACATCATAAAAACATTAAAACCCTCAGCTCGAGGAGAATTGGAAATAACAGATGTGAATAATGCATATGTAAAAGAAGGAACAATGAAATATTCTATTTTAAATGGTCTATGGACAGATGCAGGAAGTTCATTTGAAAGTTATTATAGAGCAAATAAATGGGTTGCTGAAGGGTTGATCTCTATATTTTAATATATTTAAATATAAAGCCTTCTTAAATAATTTGAAGATAAAATATTATTAAATAAGTTAAGGGAACTAAATAGTAAGAATAATTTATAGATTCTAATTATTTTGTATAAATAAACAAAAATAAGTCTTAGAAATCTTATAAATATTTAGAACAACCCCAAAAATTAACCCCTTTTAAATAATTTTCTTATTTTATTTTCTAATTTCTCAAAAGGAGCTGGATACAAAATCAAGCCACCCATTGAACAAAGAAATATAACTCCCCATTCTTTTAATCCTATTGGATAGGTATTGAACATCGTTTGTAAAAATGGGGTGTATATTATTATAAGTTGTAGCAAAAACCCCCCTAGTATTGAGTATAAGAGAGTTTTATTCTCTGTAAGGACTTTTATACTTGAAAATGCATATTTATTAGGTGATTTGCAATTGAGTGATAAAAACAGCTCAAAAACAACAGCTATAGTAAATGATACTGTTCTGGCTATTTCAACTGTACTATGTCTGTAATACCATATAAATGGCCCAAGAGATGCAATAGAAGCTATAATTGCAGCTACTAAAATATATAATCCCATTCCATGATAAATAGTTTCATTTGGATTTCTTGGTTTCTTTTTCATTAAACCAGGTTCTGGTTTATCCATTCCAAGAGCAAGAGCTGGAAAACCATCGGTTATAAGATTTATCCATAATATTTGTACTGGAAGTAGTGGAAGAGGTAACTTCATAATAGTTGCTGAAAAAATAAGTAGGATTTCATCAAAGTTTGCAGATAGAAGTAGTCTTATAAACTTTCTAATATTATTATAAATTCCCCTACCCTCTTCTATAGCTGATACTATAGTTGCATAATTATCATCTGCTAAAATCATATCCGAGGCTTCTCTGGTAACATCGGAACCCCTTATTCCCATGGATATTCCAACATCGGATCTTTTAACAGAAGGAGCATCGTTTACACCATCTCCGGTCATGGCTACAATTTCACCAGCAGCTTTAAGTGAGTTTACTATCCTTAATTTATGTTCAGGAGATACCCTTGCAAATACTGAAACTTCTTTTATAACTCGATTCAATTCCTCATCACTAATATCTTCTAAGTCCATTCCAGTTAGGGACTTTCCAGCATCTTTTTTTTCCATTATACCTGTTTCAATTGCAATAGCCTCAGCTGTAAGTTGATGATCACCTGTAACAACTATTGTTCTAATTCCAGCATCTCGAGCTTTTTTTACAGCATCTTTAACCTCAATTCTTGGGGGATCTGCTATACCTACAAGGCCAATAAAAGTCATATCTTTTTCCATATCTTCTTTGTTATAGTAGTTATCAAGAGGTTTATAAGCTATTGCTAGAACTCTTAAAGCTCTATTCGCCATATTTATGACAGCTTCAATAATATCTTTTTTATCTCTTAGATTTAGATTATCAATTCCAGATTTTTTGTAGAATTTTTTACAAATATCAAGAACTCTCTCTGGAGCTCCCTTTGTGAATGCAAATAATTTATTATCACTTTGATTAATTGTGGTCATCATTTTTCTTACTGAAT
>JAGMBY010000016.1 GCA_023129485.1 Actinomycetes bacterium
CAAGACAGAAAAGAACACATTTAAACAACTTAGGAGCACAATATCAGAGATAATTAAATTTAGGGATTTAGCTGTACATCCTTCACTTGAACTAAAAAACTCATGTTCTCGTCCGGATATACCAGCGGGTGTTGATTGGAAATTTGCAATATATCGTTATCCCAATAGCGAGCGATGTTTTGATTCAACTATAAAAATGCTTCAATATCTATATACCATTAAATGTGAAGAAAAAGGAGTTAATGAAAACATGGAAAACGTTTTCAAAGCTATACGTGAATTAAAGGTGATAGAATAACTTGGTGAATAAATGGACACATCCCATTTTCTTGGATAATTAATATTTTGCTTTTAAATTAAATAAATTGGGAAGGGGTGCCAAGTCAATAATTCGTTAACTTTTAGCGTAAAACCTATAGGATCTGAGGAGTTTATTAACCAGATGTTGAGACTTTAGGCATTAATATAGATAGACTCTCCAAATAGGATGTATCCCTTATTTTAATTAAAAAAAATGCATATTAAGTATCAATATCTATATATATTTGTTACTTTAAGTATAAAATATTTGCAATTGAGGTAAAAATGTCGTATTATAGGTATACGGATTTCAAAAAAGCATGTAAAAACGATAGAGATAATGTTATTCCAATAAATAATGTTCTTGAAAATGCAAGAAATCACTTTAATTTAAACACTAAATCACAGCTCATAGATTTCATTCAGAATGATGGGTTGGAGAACTTAACTTTTGTTAATACTAAAGATTGGGAGAATAATCCAAATAAAGACAAACCAATCAAGGTTGATGCTTACGAATTTACATCTATGTATAAATTGGGGTATATAGCATTTATGCATAATGATGAAACCAATAAATGGCTTATTAAATCTTTTCATTTATCTAGTAATAGTAATATGGTAATATATCTTGCCATGGAGAAAGCAGGTTTAATTAATAAATTGGAGGAAGAACATGAATAAACAGAGATGCCCAGCATGCGGCTCTATAGATATTACGGACGAGAAAAAAAGTATTTTAATTAAGAAACCTTTTGGAGGTCAAGATAATATTGAAATACATGAAAATATATGTTCTATATGTGGATCTCGAGGTGATTTTTTTAATCAGAACGAACTTTTAATAGATGAAACTATTAAAAAATTACAACAAAAAAGCATTGAGAATATTCTAAATTATTTTATTGATAATAAAATGAGCATGTCGTCAATTGAACGGGCATTAGAAATACCTCAACGCACACTTACTAAGTGGAAAAATAGAACTAATGCGCCTTCTTCTGCAGGCATTGCTTTGATGCGATTTATCAAACTGTTCCCATGGTTGTTAGAGGTAGCAGAAAATAAATATGATTATAGTGAAGCTCAGAAGATACACATAAACGCGGCAATACAAAAATTACTGCCAGAAATGGATTTTTGCAAGGAAAATTTTGTTGAGGCTGGTGGTATAGTAGCAACATCCAGATCTGCCCTTCTCTATAGGTATTATAAAAAAAAGAATATCAATAACCAAGAAAATGCATTTAACGAAGTTACGCTTGTAACAAGCACAGAATAGAGGAGATTAGAAATGAAATTATTGAATTTTGTTATTTGTGATGATATTAGAAAAGAATTGGGGAACAAACAATCTCTTATGGGTATCTATGATGATTCTATTGAGTTCCAAGTAACTCCTGATAAGCAAAATACGTGGCCAAAATCACTAAGAGTTGGGATATATGCAAAAGTAAAAACTGAAGACAATGAGGAAGTATTTAAATTTAAAATACGGATGAAATACAATGAAAAAGAAACAGTATTAGTTGAAAGTGTTTTACCCCAATCGAAAACTAAACCTTTTAGCAAAATGGTTATTTCATTGGTCAATGGTGATTTCAAATTTGAGAACCCAGGAAATATTACATTTTTCTTAGATTTTTATAATCAAAAAAAAGAACTCATAGCTACACTTTCTCCAGAATTTGTAATTAATGTTAAGGAAAAGGTAATACAATAATGGTCTAATATCTCGTAAGAATAGCCTGGAAAATAAGCAAAAATAAAGGATGAAATCTTTATTTTTGACACCCAGATGGTTTAATTGTATTTTATAAAATGCGATAGGGATGTGATCCTATTAAATATGGGGACACATCCCATTTTCATAGACAATTAATATTCTACTTTTAAATTAGATAAATAGAGAAGGTGTGCTAAGTCAATAATTCGGTAAATTTTAGCGGAAAATCTATGGGACCTAAGGAGTATTAACCAGATAGTTGAGGCTTTAGTTATTACTATAGATAGACTTCCTAAAGGAAAACCTCGTAAAATGGGAAGCTAAACCATAGAAAAAATTGAATTTATCTCTATTTAAAAAAAGGTTTTTAAAAATGAAGAAAAATGACAAATCTAAGTTACATGAGAAGAAAGTTATAAAAGAAGTATTAAAATATATTTCAAAAAAAATAAATCAACCGTATAGGATAATTTCCTACCCTGATGAAGTTAATAGAAATTCACCTGCTTGTGATATGTTAGTTAGTTTTGGGAATAAAAAGTTCGCCATTGAGCATACCTCAATAGACAGTATTCCAAATCAACGGAGAGATAATAACCGATTTATAAAATTATTATCTCCTTTAATAATTGAATTGAATGGTAAATTCCCTACGCCTGGTCATTATAAACTAATTATTAATATAGACATTATTCCTGCTTTGAATAAAAGTAATGGAAGTAAAATTTATCAATCAATCAAGGAGTGGTGTAAAAAAATTGCACCTACACTATCAATGGGAGGCACTTATTCCGGTAAAAAACATTTTAAAAGAGGCAAAATACCAGGTGTACCATTTGAATTAACACTTTATAAATCCCTTAGAAGAGACGGTGAATTTAGAATAGGAAGATTTTCTCCAGAACAGATAGAAGAAAAAAGAAAAGAAGTCCTTAAACAAGCTTTGTGTTCAAGAGGAGAGAAAGTAATTAATTATAAAAAAGAGGGATATCATACTATTCTTATTCTTGAATCAAATGATAGAGCTTTAGCAAATTTTAATGACATTGGCGATGCTTTAAACAATGCTGTTGAAGAACTGAAAAATGTAGAATTACCCGACGAGATTTATTTAATAGAGACTGAAATTGAAGATGATTATGAAATTTATTGTCTTAAATGTTTTGTAGAATAAATTAAAAGATTATAAAAGATTTATTTTTAAAAAATAATATTTTAACAGGAGTGAATTAAAAATGGTAAAGAAAAATCAATGGGTGACCGTACATCCTAAAGGTTGGGCTATTAAAGGGGAAGGGAATAAAAGAGCAACAAAAATTACAAAAACTCAAAAAGAAGCAATAGACATTGCTAAAAGAATAGCCAAAAATCAAGAATCTGAATTATATATACAAAATCGCGAAGGCAAAATAAGAAGCAAAGATAGTTATGGAAACGACCCTTACCCACCAAAAGATAAAGAACATTAGTAAGTTTGTAGTATATATTTTTGATCAAATTAAATCTAAGAGAAGATTATATTGCATAAAAAATACTTAAAGAGTATTAATGTATAAAATTTATAAAAATGAATTAAAATATAATACGTTTTAATTCATTTTAGTGGAAGGATAAAAATGGGAAATAAAATATCAAATTTTAAGAATAACAAAAATATTATTGTTGTAATGCGTGGAACATCTGCTGTTACTTTTCATAAAAAAACCAATCTGTTAGTTCAAAATATTCAATCAAGTATTGGTCCTGTAAATATTAATTATACAACTAGATGGTTAAAAAAAGAAGATGGTATTGTTGTCCCGGGTCATATTTGGATCGAAGTTAGTGGTTTTGCTCAAAGCCTTGAAGAGGCTTTAGTTCCATTTGCTAATGCGAGTCTAACCATCCTTCCAATATTGAGCATTAGCGCAAATGCAGCTATTAGTGACCCAAATCTAGAAATTGGTTTTGATAATACAAAAGGAATAACCGAAAGAGATTATTTTCAATGCTATATTCCTCCAGAAAATAATGAGATTTATAATTTACGTTGCATTAATATTAAAGCTACCATTGCTTTACTAGATGCTTTAGACAAGCATTTAGATAAAGAACGACTAATAAGGGCAGCTAATCAATATCGTTTAGCATTAGATTATTGGCGATTAGGAAGAGAGACTTTGTCCCTCGCACATCTTTGGATGTCTATAGAAGCATTAACTAAGACAAAGGTGCGGGCTGAATGTAAAGTTCGTAATCTAAAAAATGAGAAAGAATTAGCTGCTGCGATAGGGATAAATATAGAAAATTTAGATCCTTATATCAGGAAAGAATTATTACTTAAGGGTGATAACGACTGCTACATGAAGGCAAAGAAAGCTAGTGACGGTTTCGAGCATGGCTTTTTAAGCTATAAAGATATTATTAAATCATCCAAAGATGTTAGACGTAGAATGGCTGAATATACGAGAACTGCAATTATAGAATTGTGTGAACTAGAGGAAGATAAATTAAATGTCTTGTTAACAAAGCCATTTAATAAACCTCTCGGATGTTGGCCCATAGTAAAATACCTTAGAGGAAAACTTATAGGGAAAGGCGATCAACTTGCAGCCGAAGATAATGCATATCCGTTTATGAAATGGAAACCTACAATCAAAAGTGCCTCAGTAAATAAGAACGGACAATATAATATTACCATCAAAGATTCTATTATTCCAGAACTTGGCCAAGGTATATCATTTAAACCAATTTCACGTGAGATTTGGCAAGCAGATTAAAGAATAAATGAAAAAGAAGAATAAATAGACATATCCTATTTAAATAATTTTTGTTTGTATTTTTAAATAAAAAGAGGTGTAATATGTTAATCCATAGATATTCAGTAAATCAAAGACCTATTCAAGCATTACTAGTTGACATTAAATCAAATGACATTGCCATACCAGAAATCCAACGTCCTTTTGTCTGGAATGCAACGAAAGTACGTGACCTTATTGATTCATTGTACGAAGGATATCCGATAGGTTATTTAATTGCCTGGCATAATCCAACGGTAAAACTTAAAGATGGGACTAAAGCAAAAGGTAAGAAAATACTTATTGATGGCCAGCAGCGGGTAACTGCATTAATGGCAGCCTTACTTGGAGAATATATAATTGATAAAGATTATAGAAGAGTAAAAATAACTATCGCATTTCACCCAATTGAACGAAAATTTGAAGTGTCTAACCCTGCTATTCGTAAAGATAAATCTTGGTTAGCTGATATATCAAAAATATTTTCTCCTGAAGTTAAAGTTCCGAAACTTGTAAAAGGATATTGCGAGAAAAACGAAGAAAGTGATCAGGATGATATTTATGAGAGTATCGAATCATTGCGAGACATTGTTAATAATCAAATTGGATTGATTGAACTAAATTCTGACTTAGACATTGAGACTGTTACGGAAATATTTATTCGCATTAATTCGCAAGGTGCCATTCTTAGTCAAGCTGATTTTGCAATGTCAAAAATTGCAGCTAATGAAATTTATGGAGGTAATGAATTACGAAAATGCATCGATTATTTTTGCCATTTAGCAGTTGCTCCCGAATTTTATCCACAGCTTGCAGATATAGACCAAGAATTTATCCAGACAGAATATTTTCAAAAAATGACATGGCTAAAAAACGAAAATGATGATTTATATGATCCATCTTATACAGATATGTTAAGAGTTGCTTTTACCTCAAAGTTTAAGAGGGGCCGATTGGCAGATTTAGTAGCTTTATTGTCAGGAAGGAATTTTGTAACCCGGGATTATGAAGAGTCAATTGCAGAAGAATCTTTTAACAAACTTAAAGAAGGTATCTTTGCTTTTATGAATGAAACGAATTTCAAGAGATTTGTTATGATTATTCGTTCAGCTGGATTTGTAGATTCCTCCATGATTCGTTCGCAGAACACTTTAAATTTTGCTTATATTATTTATCTTGTAATAAAATATCAAGAAGTTAATCCCGGTAAAATAGAATCATATGTACGTAAATGGTTTGTAATGTCTATGCTAACCAGACGCTATTCAAGTTCACCAGAGTCATCCTTTGATTTTGATATAAAACGAATTAATGAAATAGGTATTGCTAAATATATAGAAGATGTAGAAGCTGCTGAATTATCAGATGCGTTTTGGAATGCAGGCTT
>JAGMBY010000017.1 GCA_023129485.1 Actinomycetes bacterium
TTTTTAAAGAAGGAGAAATAATTGTATTATCTTTATTTAGATGAAAGTGGAGATTTAGGATTTGATTTAGTAAATAGAAAATCTTCTAGGTTTTTACAGTTTGTATTTTAGTAATAAAGGGTGAAAGAATAAGAAAAAAATTATTAAAAGTGTAAATAGAACTTTGCACAATAAAATAAAAAAGAGCGAACCTTGTGAGTTATAATGTTAAGGTTTGGCCCACCGATGGAAGGGAACACCATAAGCAACTCACAACGGATTTAACGCTCTATATAAATATACAATATTATTTATAAAAAATCAAGCGTTTTAATACTCCAAAATCTTCCCAAGTTGCTCGGAAAATAATTGCCTTAAGAGAATAAATACAAGAATTCAAAGACCCAAAAGACCTCCTCCAACTACCGGAGCTTACCAACCTTGATTGGATGGAATGGGAAGAAGAGGGAATAATTATTACTATTAATTAATAAATAAAAGACATAAACTGATACCTGAGAACTATTAGAAAAAAGTAGGGTTTTTAAAAATATTGTAGTATACTAAGTATAGAAATTTTTAAAAATTATGTTTGTGAATAATTAAGAAGAAAAATAGAATGTTCTTGCTTCTTTACGGAAACTAACATAAGAAATAAATTGAAAAAACGAAGAACAGAAAAGGTTTATAAAAATATGGAAAATATAATTGAAAAATTGAAAATTAGCAATCCATATAGTTCCCTACTTAGCAATTTATACTCAATAGGAATATTTAATAGTGCTATTAATGGGCTACTTTCAATTATAGAAAAGAATGACAAGCATCGAACAATATTAATTGAGAGAAAATTTATAAATAACTCTAATAGTTATGTGGGATCAGGATATTACTTTATTCAATGTTTTAATTTTTTTTGTAATGAAAATGAATTAAAACAATTCCGAAACACACTAGAAAATATTGTAAAACAAAAAGCTAAAGGTAATTATATGGAAGTAGATCCTATAATTATCGCTACTGGATTTAGCCCTGATGTCCTTAATTTTATTTATCAATATAACAGAATCCAAAGAAGAAAACCGATTCAATTATTTAGTTATGGAGAATAACTATGGGATCTTTTATTTGTTCTATGTCTGAAAGAGATTGGATAATAACTAGAGTTAAAGGTATATATGGGAATAAAGAAGGCAATATTCGTGGAGATGGAACTTATCGCGAATTTTCTCCATCTACAAAATACTCTATAATAAGAGATCTTGTTGGAATGAAAAAGGGAGACAACGTGTTTTTCCATGTTTTAACAAACTATGGGCCAAGCAAAGTTTATGGTATTTATATTGTTCGAGAAGAACCTTTCTACGATAATACAAAGATTTGGAATGATTCTCAAGAAATATTCCCTTACCGTTTCCTCTTTGAGCCACATCCTAAATATGAATATCTTTGTAATAAAGGTGCTAATATAGAAGTTGTGGATTTTTACGAACTCATTGAACAGCGTAAAATATGGACATTAGCTACTCTTGAAAACGAGAGGAATATTGAAGCTCGTAGTGTTCGCAAAATTGAATCTGAAAAAGAAACAAAAGAAATTTTAAGGCTATTACATAGGGACTTCAGACAAAGGCATGATAAAACAAAAATAGAGTTTTGCTCCATTTCTTTAACAAGAAATTATGAATATCTTGAAGCCTATATACAAGATATCGGCAGATATGAAAATTCTATTAAAGCGTTATTGATGTATAAATTAAAGAAAAATGACGTATCTATTACCAATATTTTAGGTTCTATCAACGATTTTATGAACGAAGTCTTTATAGCTCAAACAACCAGAAAAAGTATCGATATCCTTTGTATCCAAAATAATGATCTTAAGTCTAAAAAATATATAATTTGTGAGGTTAAAACGGACAGGTGTCGATCTGATAGTCTTTCTCAGGTTCTTTATTATGTAGATTTATTTAAACGAAAAGAGCTGGTAAATCTTTGTTCTGATATAGTTTTTGGTTGTTTAATTGGCAAGCGTTTTGATACCGAAGTTCTTGAATTTTCCAAAAAGAGAAACAAACAAAATATTAATGGAAAAATTATATTAATTGAATATAATCCATATAAAAATGGAACTGATGCAAAATTAAGAAGATTAGCCTGATAATTTTTAAAAAACATTTTTGTATTCCAAATATTTGAGACTTTGATCAAGTTTGTAACAACTTAACATATACAAAAAAAATTAAGTGGGTGGTTAGATGAGTAATAAGATATTTTTAAAAAGGGAAACACTAAAAATAATTAACGATAATATTTTGAGTACAAGAAAAATCTCAAGTGAAGAGATAGATTTAATTATTACTTCCCCTCCGTATAATTTAGACATTAAATACAATTCTCACAATGATACACTTTCTTACAAAGAGTATTTAAACTTTAGCAAAAAGTGGATATCTCGATGTTTTAGATGGCTTAAAGATGATGGAAGATTTTGCTTAAACATTCCACTAGATAAAAACAAGGGGGGGCAACAGAGTGTGGGAGCAGACTTAACTGCACTTGCTAAAAAGGCAGGTTTTAAATACCACTCAACAATAATATGGAATGAGGGAAATATTTCAAGAAGAACGGCATGGGGATCGTGGCTCTCTGCTTCTGCTCCTTACGTTATCGCTCCGGTAGAGTTAATTGTGGTTTTTTATAAAAAATATTGGAAAAAAACAAGCGGTAGCAAAAAATCTGATATAAACAAAAAAGAATTTATGGAATGGACAAACGGTCTATGGACTTTTTCTGGGGAAAGCAAAAAAAAGGTAGGTCATCCTGCTCCGTTTCCCATCGAATTACCAAAAAGATGTATAAAATTATTTAGTTATATTGATGACACTATATTAGACCCCTTTATGGGGAGTGGAACTACTTTAATTGCTGCTTATCTAAATAATAGAAAAGTAATAGGAATCGAATTTGATAAAACATATTGCGAACTTGCTAAAAAAAGATTGATCAAGGAAGCACTAATAAATGAAATAGAATTATTTTAAGGGAGGTAGAAAATAGAACATGGGAAAAACTATAAGTGAGTTAATTCTGGAATATTTTAAGATGCATCCCAATAAGAATTTACCTCATGGCCCTGTTGTGGATTGGGTAACAGAACAGTGGTTAAAAAAGCATAGCACTTCTCCAAGAGACCCTTGGAGGGGGATAAGAAAATTACATCAAGAAGGGACACTCATAAAAGAGGAAAAAGGAGTTTATCGGTATGACCCTAATTATATTAATAAAATTGAATTACAGGACTTTCCACAGAAAATTAAAAAAGCTATACTAAAAAGGGATAAATATCGCTGTATAGTTTGCGGAAGAGGAAGGAAGGATGGGATTGAACTTGTAGTTGATCATATAAAGCCAAAAGATAAAGGCGGAACAAATAACGTAGATAATGGGCAAACTCTTTGCATGGAACATAATTTATTGAAGAAAAATTACTCACAAACAGAGGCAGGAAAAAGATATTTTATTAAAATCTATGAAAAAGCAATTGCCAATAATGATGAAAAGATGGTGGAGTTTTGTAAGAAAGTATTTGATATTTACGATAAGTTTAAAATTAATGGACATATACAAAGGCCTAATGGTAATAAATTTTAAATAATTGAAATTCAACTAAAATGATTTGGCAACTTTTGAATAATACAATGAATGCCAAGTGGGCGGTTCTTCCGACAATAAATAATGTAAAACAAAAACAGAAGAAGAAAATGTGAAGTTGTGAAGCCTGAACCCAAAAGACCAACATTTTTGTTTTGGCTTGACATGTAATTAAGAATCTTCTTATAATTAAACATGAGATAGATTTTATAAGAAAAGGGATGTTGGGTGTAGAAGAAAAATGACCATCAATAATAGAACACGTAAATTATTGTGGGGCTATTCGGGTAATCGCTGCGCATATTGCAAAAGAGAGCTTATTATGGATGCGACAACCCAAGATGATGATTCAGTAGTAGGGGATGAGTGTCACATTGTTTCCGATAGACCTAATGGTCCTCGCCATAATCCTGAATTTCTCATCGACGAAATTGATTCATATCCTAACATAATCCTTCTCTGTCGAATTCATCATAAAATGGTGGATGACCAGTCCGAAAAATTTACAGCAGATTTTCTTCGTCGACTTAAAGCAAAACACACGAGATGGGTCGCCGAAACATTAGAATTAGCTACTTTCCTTAAAAATCTGCCTGTGACAAAATCAATCGAGGCCGCATTCCTGAAAGTAAAATCATCAATGCCAGAACTGATCGCTGAGATGAAGAAAGACTTGACCAAGGAAGGTAATGATCTTATCCGTGAATT
>JAGMBY010000018.1 GCA_023129485.1 Actinomycetes bacterium
GATAAACCATACTTTTTAATCTCCTCTGATAGATTAGCTAATTCATCTAAATTAGAAAACTCATATTTGAAAGTTATAATATGTTTATTTTTACTGTCAAATTCCTGAAATGTTGAGACTTTTTTCTTAAAAGAATTTCTAATATCTTCAAAAAAATCATCCTGTTTGAAGTTGTCATAAAATTCCTTGTCAATTGCTATACTATAGTCAATAAAACCTGATTCATCTTGATCTATATTTATAAAGATATCAACATTAACACAACCAGATAAAAAGAGAATGCTAATTATAAATAAAATTAAAAAAACCAGTATTTTTTTTATATACATTTTAACAACTGATAAGTAGATAAAAGATTAAATTCACACTCTATTATAATGCACAAATTAAAAAAATAAAAATTATATAAAATTTTAAATTATGTAAAAAATATAAATAATTAAATACTAATTTATTAACGGAATTGAATATTAATAGTATATTTTATTTAAATAAAAATTATAAAAACAGTATAAAGCATAGAAATAAAATAATCAAAATAGTAATATTTGAAATAATTTAATGTTTCACGTGAAACATTATTAAGGATTTTGATAATCCATTCAAGTTTTAAAAGAGCAATTTTACAGAAAATATAAAACAGTCTCTTAGATATTGATAATTAAACTTGTAGGGGAAATTATAGAATAAAAGAAAAAATATTTCTACAAATTTTATATTAATAATTCATACGAAAAGTAATTAGATAATAATTAAACAAACTATTTAGTTAAGAGATATACTTTATTTATCCTATAATAAAAATACCTATCTTATTAATTTTGTGTTGAAATTTTGCCAATTTATTATATATTTTTAATAAGTTTTTAATATTTAAAAATAGAATAAATTATTAATTTTAACTATTAATAAAAATAAAAAATATTTTTAGTATTATAAAAAATTAAAATTATGTTACACGTGTAACATTTCAACAATATTTTAAAATTTTTTATGTATTTTTATAAAAAATAATGTTAATATATTAAAGATTTATTAAAAGCAAATAGTAAAAATGAAATTACAAAAATAAATTATTAAAAATATTACATTTTAGAGAAATATGGTTTTTAGATCAATAATTAATTTGTTTAGGCGTAAAAAGGGCAAGAGAGAAATAAAGAAAGAAACTGATTTTAAAAGAGTTGAAAAGGAAGAAAAATTAATAAAAAAGCCTATTGAAGAGGAAATTAAGGAAGTTAAAGAAGAAATTAAAACTAAGATTAATGAAAAAATTAAAACAAAAGAAAAGAAGAAAATAGCAAGAGTTATAGCATTAACGAATCAAAAAGGGGGTGTTGGGAAGAGTACAACAGCAATAAATATGTCTGCATGTTTGGCGGAAATGGGTGAAAATATAGTGTTGATTGATGTTGATCCACAGGCTAATACAACAAGTGGATTAGGAGTGAATAAGTATAAAGTAGATAAAAGTATATATGATGCCATAATTGGAAAAGCCAACATAAAAGAACTAGTACTAAATACAAGAGTAGAAGGCCTTTCTCTTATACCATCAAACATTCATTTAGCAGGAGCCGAAATTGAATTAGTAAATATGATGATGAGAGAACATAGATTGAGGAAGGTTATAGAACCAATAAGGAATAATTATGATTTTATTATAATAGATTGCCCTCCAGCCCTAGGAATTTTAACCATAAATGCATTAGTAGCCGCAGATGAGGTTATAGTACCTATTCAGTGTGAGTATTATGCTTTGGAAGGATTAGGTCAACTAATAAAGACAATAGAACTGGTGAAAAATAATTTAAATAAAAACCTGGAAATAAGCGGTTTTGTTATGACTATGTACGATTCAAGAACAAAATTAGCAAGTCAAGTGGTTGAAGAAGTAAAGAGATATTTTGGTGAAAAAGTATATAAAACAATAATACCAAGAAATGTAAGGGTAAGCGAAGCTCCAAGTTATGGCTTACCCGTTATTTTCTATGACCCAAATTGTAAGGGTTCACTAGCTTATAAGAATTTTACAAAGGAAGTGATAAATCATGGTAAAAGGAGGATTGGGGAAGGGACTTAGTGCTTTAATCCCAACAAAAGAGAAAGCTGAGGGATTGGTTAAAGAAATATCAATAAATAAAATTAAACCAAACCCGTTTCAGCCAAGGGAAGATTTTGATATACAAAGCTTGGATGATTTAGCTACCTCAATAAAATCATTTGGCTTAATTCAACCTATAGTTGTCAGACCAAAAGGTGAGGATTATGAGATGGTTGCAGGAGAAAGAAGACTTAAAGGAGCAAAAATTGCAGAGCTTGAGACAGTACCATGCGTGATAATGGATATTAATGATGAGGAAGTTGTAAAGATTTCCTTAGTAGAGAATTTACAACGTGAGGATTTAAATGCTGTTGAAAGAGCCAATGCATATAAGAAGTTAGTTGATGAGTTTAATATAACTCATGAGGATTTATCAAAAACTATTGGAGTGAGTAGAGCATCAATTACTAATACATTGAGACTATTAACCTTACCAGAAGAAATTAAAGGTATGATAATAAATGAACAAATAACACCTGGTCACGCTATAGCAATTTTAGCAATACAAGATGATGAAGAAAAAATAAATATGGCAAGAAAGGTAGTTAAAAGGAGTTTGAATGTAAGGCAGACAGAGAATTTAGTACAAAAGTTTAATATGGTAAAGAGGGGAATAGAAATTCCAGAAAAATTTCAAGCTCTTCAACCAACAAAATTACCAACAATTATTAAAGAACTATCAGACCATTTAAAAACAAAAGTAAATATTAAATTTGGGAAGCGAAAAGGTAAAGTAGTAATAGACTTTAGATCGATAGGGGAACTTAAAAGAATATATTATCTTATAACTGGAATAGATATGGATTATTCTGAATAAATAATTTATTTTGAAAATATTACCTTTTAAAATCTAAACTACTATATTAATTGATGAGGTTATTTAATAAATATTTGATTATTTTTAGAAATTTAGTTTTACTAACTTTTAAAAAATCAGGTTAATTAAAATAATCATATGATTATTGAATAATTGATAATCATATTAAAATTAATTTGTTGTTAGATTATTATTAAATAATAGAAGTGAATTAGAAAAGGCTTTCAAATTGCTAAGAGAATTAAAAGTTGAAAATATAGCCATAATTGACAAAGCTGACATTAAATTTTCTAATGGTCTTACTATTTTATCAGGTGAGACAGGAGCAGGTAAAACACTAATAGTAGAAGCATTTAAATTGCTTGTTGGTGAGAGAGGAATTGTAGATTTAATAAGAACTGGTAGCAAAGATGCATATGTTGAGGGATACTTCGAATTAAATGAACGCCCTCGGTTACTTAAAACCTTTAGGAAATTAAGACTTGTAGATGAAGATAGTGACTATTTAATTTTAGGAAGAAAACTTGATAGAAATGGAAGAAATATTTGCTATCTAAATGGAAGGAGAACTACTTTAAAAACATTAAAAAATATAGGAAATTTAATCCTCGATTTACACGGGCAGCACGAGCATCAATCACTTCTAAATGTTTCATACCATTTGAAACTCCTTGATAATTTTGGAAAAGATAAGCTTGAGAATTTGAAAAAATCTTATGAAAAACTATTTTTAGAGAGAAAAAAACTTTTAAAAAAAATTTTTAAATTAGAAAGCACAGAAAAAGAAAGATTAATTGATAGATTGGAATATGAAAAAAAAGAAATAGAGAGAGCAAATATAAAAATAGGTGAAGAGGAGAAATTAAAAAAAGAAAGAAATGTTTTAAGAAACTATGAAAATGTTTATTCATTATCTAAAGCCATCCATGATTCATTAGAAGGAAAAGAAACAGAAGCTGAAGGATTAATTGAAAAAATTGCAACATTATCTGATAATGCTGATAAATTATCGTCAATAGATTCAGAAATAAAACCCCATGCTAAGGAATTGAAATCAGTTTATTACAGCTTAACGGATATCTCGTCTAAAATTAGGAAATATATTAACAGTATTACATATGATCCAAAAAGGCTTGAGCAGATTGAAAACAGACTTTATTTTATATCAAATTTAAAGAGAAAATATGGAAATACAATAGATGAAGTATTAAAATATCTAAATTCAGTAGATAAGAAATTAATTGAATTAAAGAATTATGAAGAGAATATTAGAAAAATTAATAAAAGATTAAAAGAATGTAACACCTCTTTATCAAAAATCGCATCAAAACTTTCCAAAAAAAGAACAGAGATAGCAAAAAAGCTATCCATTGCTATCTCAAAGGAGTTGGAGGAATTAGAGTTAAGAAATTGCAAATTTGAAGTAAGGTTTAGTATAATTGCTAATGATGATGGGATATTAGTTGATGGAGAAAATGTAAAACCATTTTCAAACGGAATTGATAAAGTTGAATTCCTAATTTCTCCAAACCCAGGAGAACCATTAATGCCACTGGCTAAAATTGCATCAGGTGGTGAAATTTCAAGAATAATGTTAGCTATAAAAATATGCCTGGACGAAGCTGACGAGATTCCAATTTTAGTATTTGATGAAATAGACTCGGGAATTGGTGGAACAGCAGCACCATCTGTAGCTGAAAAATTGTTTAATTTATCATTACTACATCAGATTTTTTGTATAACTCACCTTGCACCAATAGGTTCTATGGCAGATACTCATTTTTTAATAGAAAAAAAATTAGTTAAAGGTAGGACAATTACAACAGTAAAAAAAATTAAAGATGACGGAAGAATAGAAGAGATTAATAGAATGCTTATAGGAGAAAAATCAACGGAAATATCATATAAACACGCAAGAGAACTATTAGAAAAAGCAAAACTTTTTAAAAAGAAGATAAAATATTAATAGTGCTTTTGTTTGTTGTTGTGTTAAATTTTTTTAATGAATAAATCAAGAGTAAGAAAAAAGGGATAAGATTTGGAAGAGAAGAAAGTTACTAAAGCTCAAGAACTTGTATATGAGCTAAGGATAAGAGATACTATGACAAAGGAAGTCATAACAATAAAACCTGATCATACTATAAAAGACCTCAGAAATATTTTAAAGGAAAATCGTATATCAGGAGTACCAGTGATTGATAAGGAGTTAATGGTTGGGATAATTAGTATAGAGGATCTTATAAAAGCTCTTGCAAAAAATGAAATGGATGCAAAAGTTCATGAAAAAATGACAAAAAATGTAATAATCTTATACGAAGATGAGCCTACTATTAATGCAGTTAAAAAGTTTAATAAATACGATTTTGGAAGATTTCCTATTTTAAATAGAGAGGGAAAACTAGTTGGAATATTAACACAGAAAGATATTATTAGAGGACTTCTTAGAAGGATAGAGTTAGATTATCATGCGAATGAATTACAAAAATATAAAAATGTTGATATTTTTAAAGACATAGTTACAGAGCATACTAATATTATAGTAAGACGTTATGTAGTTGGAAATGATTTTATTCATGGAGGTGAGGCAGCAGGAGAAATAAAGAAATCATTAGTGGGATTAGGAATAAAACCAAACATTGTTAGAAGGGTTGCTGTTGCTGCATATGAAGCAGAAATGAATCTCATAATACATTCTGATGGGGGGGAGTTATTTGCAGACATTAATCAAGAGAGAATAAAAATTGAAGCAAATGATAATGGACCCGGTATTACTGATATAGAAAAAGCTCTTACTGGTGGTTTTTCTACAGCACCAGATTGGGTAAAGGAGTTGGGATTTGGTGCAGGATTAGGATTTATTAACATAAAAAATTGTGCAGATGAAATGAATCTTGAATCAGAAGTGGGAAAAGGAACTAAATTAAAAATTATTATTAATTTATAAAGCACAAATTGAAATTAGGAGTTATTATTAGTAATATGAATCACAAATTAGAAGGAGGAAGTGTGACATTAAGAGAGATTAAATATAAATTATCGCTAAAAATAAAAACAGCCAAAGAACATTTAAACATAGAGGTAACTGGTGGATATTCGTCAGATTTATTAAGTGATGTAATGGCAAATGCAAAAAAAGGAAATATATGGATAACTGTACAATCTCACCCTAACATAGTTGCTGTAGCTTCATTATTAGAACTATCTGCAGTAATAGTTACTGGAGGAAAGAAGATCGAAAAAGAAACCTTAAGTAGAGCTGAAAGAGAAGATATTACCATATTCGATACAACTGATTCAACATTTAACATTGTTGGGAAACTTTACAAAATGGGGGTGATAGGAGGATAATTAATGATTAAGCCATATGTGGCTGATTTACATATTCACACAGTTCTATCACCTTGTGCTGAGATTGAAATGACTCCAAAGTTAATTATAGATAAAGCTTTAAGTAAACAAATTGATATTTTAGCAATAACTGACCACAATTCAGCTGAGAATGTTAAAGCAGTTATTAAAGCTGCAACTGGAAAAAAAGTTAAAATTTTTCCTGGGATAGAGGTTGAAACAAGAGAGGAAGTTCATATAATATGTATATTTGATGACCCAGAAAAAACTTTAGAATTACAAAAAATGATATACAGGAATCTTCCAAATATAAAAAATAAAGAAGAAATATTTGGTGCACAGTTAGTTGTTAATTCAAAAGGTGAATTTATAAGGAAAAACGAAAGACTTCTTCTTACTGCAACATCTTTATCCATAGAGGATGTAGTAAAAAAAGTGAAGGAATTAGATGGAATATGCTATCCTGCACATATTGATAGACCTTCCTATAGCATCATATCAAACTTAGGTTTTATACCCCCCCAATTAAATTTTTTAGCTATAGAAATATCATCGAAAGCAGATATTTATGATATATTACTAAATCACGAAGAATTAAAAAATTATACAATTATTTCATCAGGTGATGCTCATAGGCTATCGGAGCTTTCAACTAGAACAGTATTTTGGATAGAAAAACCAACTTTAGATGAGTTAAAATTGGCTTTTTTAAATAAAAATGGAAGAAAGGTAAGCTTGAAAAAACACAGAAAGGAGAAAACTTAGTGGAAGAGGTTATTGATTTAAGCAAAATTGATGAAGTTGTAAGTGAGTATGGAGGGGAGAAGGGAGCATTAATTCCGATTTTACAAAAAACCCAAGATATATTTGGTTACCTTCCAAACGAAGCATTAGATGAGATTGCAAAAGAAATAAAAGTACCAAAAAGCAGTGTATATGGAGTAGTTAGTTTTTATGCTCAATTCTATAGAACAAGAAGAGGGAAAAATATAATAAAGATATGTGATGGAACCGCCTGTCATGTGAAAGGTTCTTCAAAATTAATTAGAACTATAAAAGAAGAATTAAGAATATCATCAGGTGAAACAACTGACGATTATAAATTTACCTTTGAAACCGTATATTGTCTAGGGTGCTGTGCCGTTTCCCCGGCGATAGTAGTAAATAATGAAATATCAGGTAAAATAACCAAAAATAAGCTAAAGAATATTATTAATAACTTAAAATGAAACTAAAAATTTAGGTAATGAGAGAGTTATCTTTACACATTTTAGATGCAGTTCAGAATTCAATTGAGGCTGATGCAAATAGAATATATGTAAAAATAAGGGAAGATTTTGGTCGAGATAAATTAATCATTGAGATAGAAGATAATGGAAAAGGAATGACTCCAGAATTTTTAAAAGAGGTTCTTGATCCTTTTAAAACTACGAGAAAAACAAGACATGTAGGCTTGGGATTACCACTTTTTTCAGCAGCAGCAAAAAATTGCAATGGTGATTTCAAAATTACTTCAAAAAAGGATAAAGGAACAAAAATCACCGCTACTTTCCAATATAGTCATATTGATAGAGCACCTCTCGGTGACATAGTAAGTACCATATTAGCTATACTATGCTCGGATAAAGAAATAGATCTTTTCTATCATCACCAGGTAGATAATAAAAAATTTGAATTTAATACACAAAAATTAAAAAAAATACTGGGTAATATTCCTTTAGCAAATATTAATGCTATAAAATGGTTAAAATCTTATCTTAAGTATAATTTTAAAGAGTTATATAAGAATGGAGGTGTTTAGATTGCCAAAAATTAAATCTTTAGAAGAACTTAGAAAGTTAAGGGAAGAAACAATTAAATCTATGAGGGTGAGAAAAAGCACTAGCACAAAAATAACAGTAGGAATGGGAACTTGTGGAATAGCTGCTGGAGCAAGAGAGGTAATGCATGCAATATTAGATGAACTAGAAAAAAGAAAAATTGATGCAAATGTTATCACTGTAGGTTGTATTGGTTTATGTGCTGAGGAACCTTTAGTTACAATTGAAAGGGGAGGTCAACCAGGAATTACTTATGGAAAAATCAATGTAGAAAAGGTCCCTAAATTGATAGAAGAACACTTAATCAAAGGCGACATAATTGATGAATGGGTTATAAGTAGAGGTTAAATTTATAGTTCAGTAGGAGGAATAATATTATGCATCGAATTTATAGAAGTCATATATTAATATGTACGGGAAGTGGATGCCCTGGCGCTCCTATTATAGTAGAAGCTTTAAAAGAAGAGCTGATTAAAAGAGAATTGGAGAATGAAGTTAGAATAGTCCAAATTGGATGCCCGGGGTTTTGTTCCCAAGGGCCATTAATGATTATTTATCCAGAAGGAATACTATATTGTGAAGTTTCACCTGACGATGTACCAGAAATAGTAGAAGAAACTATTATAAAGGGGAGAACTGTTGAAAGGTTACTGTATGAAGATCCTATTGCTGCTCAATTAGTTACTCATTATAGTGAGATTCCTTTTTATAAAAAACAGAAGAGGGTTATTTTAAAAAATTGTGGTTTGATAGATCCTGAAAATATTGATGAATATATTGCAGAAGGAGGATATGAGGCATTAGGAAAAGCACTTTTTGAGATGAGCCCTGAAAACGTAATAGAAGAAATTAAAAAATCAGGTCTGCGAGGAAGGGGTGGTGCTGGTTTTCCAACAGGATTAAAGTGGGAATTCACAAAAAATGCAAGAGGAGAGAAAAAATATATTATTTGCAATGGTGATGAAGGTGATCCCGGTGCTTTTATGGACAGAAGTATATTAGAGGCAGACCCCCACAGCGTAATAGAAGGAATGGTTATTGCTGGTTATGCTATTGGTGTTAATGAAGGATTTATCTACTGTCGTGCAGAATATGCTTTAGCTATACGTCATCTTAAAATTGCAATAAGTCAAGCAATGGATTATGGATTGATTGGTGAAAATATTTTAGGGAGTGATTTTTCATTTCGAATTACTATAAAAGAAGGAGCTGGAGCCTTTGTATGTGGTGAAGAAACTGCTCTTATGGCATCAATAGAGGGAAGAAGAGGAGAGCCAAGAACTCGACCTCCTTATCCAGCAGTAAAAGGGCTTTGGGGTATGCCTACCAACATAAACAATGTAAAAACATATGCCAATGTTCCAAGGATAATTTTGAATGGGTGGGAGTGGTTTTCAAGTATTGGAACAGAAACGAGTAAGGGGACTATGGTCTTTGCACTGACAGGTCAGATAAATAATATCGGTCTTATAGAAGTTCCGATGGGAATAACTTTAGGTGAAATAATTTACGATATAGGTGGAGGTATACCAAGAGGAAAAAAATTCAAAGCTGTTCAGACAGGAGGACCTTTGGGAGGTTGTCTTTCTACCGAATCATTAAATACACCTATAGATTATGAATCTCTGAAGGAGACAGGAGCAGTTATGGGTTCAGGTGGTATGATAGTTGTAGATGAGGATACATGCATGGTGGAATTTGCTGAGTATTTTCTAAAATTCTCTACAGATGAATCATGTGGAAAGTGTGTTCCATGTAGAGTTGGTGGAAAGAAAATGCTTGAGATTTTAAATAATATAACAGAAGGAAAAGGGAAGTTAGAAGATTTAGATGAAATAGAAAATTTGGCAAAATTTATGGAACAAGCCTCTCTTTGTGCATTGGGACAGTTAACTCCTGGTCCAGTAATGAGTACATTAAAATTATTTAGAGATGAGTATGTAGCACATATTGTTGATAAAAGGTGTCCAGCAGGACAGTGTATTTCTTTGATAACTTTCTACATTGATGAAGAGAAATGCAAGGGATGCGGGCTTTGTTTAAAGAATTGTCCTGTAAATGCAATATCTGGAGAAAAAAAGAAACCTCATAAAATAGATATAGAACTTTGTACCAAATGCGGTACTTGTAGAGATGTTTGCAAATTTGATGCTGTTTATACAAAATAATAATTTTAAAAAATAAAAATTATTAATAAGATGCAAAAAATATATATAGTCAAAAATAACCAGTAAAGAAGATTCAATGATATTTAAAGCAAAAAGATGTTTGCATTGTGATTTAGAGGAGGAATAGTATGGAAAGAAAAATAAATTTAGAAAAAGCCAATGAAATTATGAAAAAACATGGGAATAACCCCGAAAAATTAATAGAAGTTTTAAGTGAATTAAATAGTGAATATGGATATCTACCAAAAAAGGTTTTGAAACAGGTTTCAAAATTCTTCGATTTACCTTTAAGCAGAATTTATGGTACTTCTTCTTTTTAC
Organism: Actinomycetes bacterium; assembly: GCA_023129485.1. Classification (GTDB taxonomy): domain Bacteria; phylum Actinomycetota; class Humimicrobiia; order JAHJRV01; family JAHJRV01; genus JAHJRV01. The sequence continues at coordinate 10,578 of JAGMBY010000018.1, forward strand.
ACAATGCTTGTAACTGAACCTTTAGGTGAAAATATAATAAGATTCTGTGAGAATGCCCCGTGTCATGTTGTTGGAGCACCAGAGGTTTTGGAATCACTCGAAAAAGAATTAGGAATAAAGATAGGTGAGACAACAAAGGATAAAAAATTTACAATTTTAACAACGAGCTGTATTGGAATATGTGGAGTAGGACCAGTGATGATAATAAATAACGATGTTTATGGAAATTTGAAACCTGAGGATATTCCCAGAATTTTAGCAAATTATAAATAGATTTTAAATTAAAAATTAAATAATAAAAAAATCTTAAAAAGCTAAAATATTACAGAATATAAAAAATTATAATAGTAAAAATATTAATAATCTAAACATGCGAGGAGGTAAATTATATGGCTCTATATCGTGCTCATGTAATAGTATCTATTGATAGTTTTAGTATTCTAAAAGGGGCAATAGAAGTAAAGGACACACTGATTGATAAGCTTAAAAAATACAAATTGGATCAAGAAGTAAAGGTGTTGGAGATGAGTACTTTGGGCCAGATTAAAGATGTTCCAGTCATATTGATATATCCTGAAAAGGTAGTATATGCCCCTGTAAAAGTTGAAGACATTGATGAGATAGTAGAGGAACACCTTCTTAAAGGAAGAGTAGTAAAAAGATTAATTAAGGAATTACCCTGGCTACCAAAAAAACCTAAGTTGGAAGAAGCCAGGATTGTACTTTCCAACGCCGGTCTTATAGATCCAGAATTGATAGAGGAGTATATTGCCAATGATGGTTATGTAGCCTTAGGTAAAGTAGTTAAAGAAATGAAACCCGATGAGGTACTTGAAGTTATTGAGAATTCTAATTTGCTTGGAAGGGGAGGAGCTGCATTTCCAACCGGTCTTAAGTGGAAGTTTACTAGAAAAGCAAAAGGTGAACCCAAATATATAATTGCAAATGCTGATGAATCTGAACCAGGAACATTTAAAGATAGATTAATTCTTGAAGGTGACCCTCACAGAATAATCGAAGCAATGGTTATTGCAGGATTTGCAGTTGGTTCCCACATAGGTTACATATACATCAGAGGAGAGTACGCACTTGTAATAGAGAGAATAAAAAATGCTATAAATCAAGCTCATAATATGGGATTTTTAGGAGAAAATATTTTTGGTTCTGATTTCAATTTCGAAATTAAGATACACAAAGGTGCTGGTGCTTATGTTTGTGGTGAGGAAACAGCATTAATTGAATCAATTGAAGGGAAAAGAGGCGAACCTAGAACAAGACCTCCTTATCCTCCTACATATGGCTTATGGGGAAAACCAACAGTAGTTAATAATGTGGAGACATTTGCAAATGTTCCTCCAATAATAAGAAATGGTCCAGATTGGTTTAAAAGGTTTGGAACTGAGAGATGTTCTGGAACTAAAGTATATACAATTTTGGGTAATATTAATAATAAAGGATTAATAGAAGTTCCAATGGGGATAAGTCTTAGAGATGTAATAAATATCTATGGTGATGGAATTCCAGGAGACAAGAAGTTTAAGTTAGCTCAAACTGGTGGAACATCAGGTTCAATTATTCCTGAATCTATGTTAGACGTACCAATGGATTATGCTAGCATGATGGAAGCAGGAGCAGCTCTAGGCTCAGGGGCATTACTTATTTGTGATGAAACAAACTGTATAGTTGATTTATTAAAACCATTAACTCACTTCTTTAATTACGAGTCTTGTGGGAAATGTGTACCATGCAGAGTAGGGACAACAAAAATATATAAAATTATAGAAAGAATTTCCAGAGGTGGGGGTTTAAACACCGATATTTCTATGTTGGAAGATATAAGTAAAACAATGGCTGCAACTTCACTTTGTGGATTAGGTCAGGCAGCTGCAGTTCCTGTTTTAAGTGCAATAAAACATTTCAGGGGTGAGATTGAAACTCATATATTTGATAAAATTTGTCCACTAGGTGTGTGTAAAATTTAAAAGAGCAAAACTTTAAAATAATTGTATTTATATTAGGATTAGTTAGGCTTAAATTAATGCAATCAGATTTTTAGGATATAGGTTATTATATTATTTATATTTTTTTCTAAGAATTATATGGAAATTTTTTATTAATTATATGTTTAAGTATTAAAAATAGGAGGTAAAGAAACTTGGCAGAAATTACACTTATTATAAACGGGAAAAAGGTTAAGGGAGAAACTGAAGATACAATATTAGATGTTTGTGAAAAGAATGGAATTGATGTTCCAACTTTATGTCATTTTAAAGGTCTTACAGATGTTGGAGCTTGTAGGATGTGTATAGTAGAAATAGGTGAAGAAAGAGTAGCAATAAATACAGCTTGTACTACACAAGCTTTAGATGGAATGGTTGTAAAAACAGATACAGAAAGACTAAATAATCTTAGAAAAATTAATATAGAATTACTGTTGGCCGAAAGGAACCACTTTTGTATGTTCTGTGAGATGAGTGGTGATTGTGAGCTCCAAGATCTTGCTTATCGTTTCAAAATAGACTACATAAGATATCCTCTTTTATTTCCCAAACTTCCTTTGGATGCATCTCATAAATATATTATAATTGATCACAACAGATGTATATTATGTGGAAGGTGTATTCGTGCATGTGATGAATTAGAAGCTAACCACACATTGGATTTCAGAGAGAGAGGTTGGCAGAAAATGATAAATATTGATTTAAATTCAACGCTTCGTGAATCAACTTGTACATCCTGTGGTAGTTGCATTCAGGTTTGTCCAACGGGAGCAATATTTGATAAAAAAAGTCCTTATCTCGGTAGATCCGAAGAATGTGAATTTACAAAAACAGTTTGTTCTGAATGTAGTGTAGGTTGTGGAACAGAAATAGTTACAAGAGCAAATCATATTTTAAGAATAAATGGGAATTTTGATTCTGATGTAAGTAGAGGACTATTATGTGATAAGGGAAGATTTGAACCTCTATATAAAGAAAAAAAGAGATATCTAAAGCCAATGGTAAGGGTAAACGGTGAATTAAAAGAGTCAGATTGGGAGGAAGCGACAAAAATAATGGTGGAAAAAATTGGTGGAATGGATGGTAAAGATATAGCAGGTTTAGTTTCAGCAAGAGCAACAAATGAAACCATTGACCTGTTTAAAAAACTTATCAATAATGTATTTTGTAGTGAAAATATTGGAATGTTACATGGACCAATAACAACTATAAAAGGTAAAGGATCACTAAATAAAATCTTAGAATCAGATCTAATAATTGTAGTAGGAGCTGATTTTTCGAAAGATCATAAAGTGGTTAGATCTTTGATAAAGAGAGCAGTTGTAAAAAACGATTCAAGTTTAATATTGGTCAATTCAAATGCAAATAACCTCTCTTCTTATGCAAAGCTCTTGCTTAAAAAGGAAGAACTGGAAAAAGTAAATGAAGAGATAAGTATGGCTAACGAAGTAAGCATAATTTTTGGGTATAAGATAAGTGGAGATGTTGAAAAATGGATATCAAAGTATGGAGGGGAAGTAAATTTGATAGGTTTAATGCCAGGTACAAATAGCTTAGGTGCATATAAACTAGGAATAAATAGAAATTTTAAGCCAAGAAAAGCCAGGGGATTATATATACTAGCAGTAGATGAGGATAATGATATATTAGAGAATATAATTGAAGAAGCAAAAAAATCAGAATTTGTTGTTCTTCAAACAAGTTATGAAAATGTTCTAAGCAAAGAAGCAGATTTGATTATTCCTTCAATGATGTGGGCAGAAAGGTCTGGAAATTATACTAATATGGAAGGAAAAACACAAGAGGTAAATAAATCGATAACTTCCCCACCTGAAGTTAAAGACGATAGGGAAATTATGGTTAGTATAGCAGATAAGATAGGAAAGTTTCTTTCATAGGAATTTTCTTTTAAATCCTTTTGTATAAAAAAATTACCTTTATATAATAAAAGGCAAGAATAATCCGTTAATATAAATTTCATAATTTATTCAATGATTTATTAACTAAATTAGAAGGACTTTTTAATAGAAGTTTAAAATAATATTTAATTATTAACATTTTGCTTTGACTATACAATATATATAGTCTGGATGACGATTATACCAGGGAGGTAATATGACCAAGATTAAAATTGCAACTGAATGGTTAGAAAGCTGTGCTGGTTGTCACATGTCTCTTCTTGATATTGATGAAAGAATATTAGAATTACTTAAATATGTAGAAATAACTTCAAGCCCTTTAACTGATTTAAAGCACCCACCAGAGGAAGGAGTGGATGTAGGTATACTTTCAGGTGGCATAGGTAATTCAGACCAGGAAAAGAAAGCAAAAGAGATGAGGAAAAAGTGTAAAATTCTTGTTGCGCTTGGAGATTGTGCAGTATTTGGTGGAATATGTAACTTAAGAAATTTTTTTCCAAAAGAAGAGGTTCTAAATAGAGGTTTTGTTGAGACAGAGAGTACGAGCAAAGGGAAAATACCAAAGTCAGAAGTATTAGGAGAGCTTACAGATCAAGTTTCGGGTGTAAATAAGGTAGTGAAAGTTGATGTTTATATACCTGGATGTCCACCATCAGCTGATTCAATATATTACGCTTTAACTGAATTGGTAAATGGAAGAATCCCAGTGCTTGAAGGAGATTTGCTCCATTATGATTAAAAAATAAAAAGTATTTTTTTATATATATGTTTAATAATATTGAAGCAATTTTAGTCAAGATATTTATTATATTTTTATTTTAAAAAATATTTTATTTAGAAATTTATTCTATTGAATTTTAAATATTCCTAAAAAATTTTAGCTAAAATTAAAAATAAATTTTACTTTTTACACATTTAGAGGAGGTAAATAATGGGCAAAAAATTGGTTATTGAACCTATAACCAGAATCGAAGGACATGCTAAAGTAACAATTCATATTGATGATGAAGGAAATGTTGAAAAATCATATTTTCATGTAAATCAATTTAGAGGATTTGAGAAATTTTGTGAAGGCAGATTATATTTTGAAATGCCACAGATAACACAAAGAATATGTGGAATCTGTCCAGTAAGTCATCATTTAGCCTCAGCAAAAGCGTGTGATGAAATTATAGGAGTTGAAATACCAAAGACTGCAAAAATGCTAAGGGAATTAATGCATATGGGTCAGTTTATTCAATCTCACTCTTTGCACTTTTTCCATCTTGCTAGCCCTGATCTCCTTTTAGGCTTTGATGCAGACCCTGCAATAAGAAATGTGTTTGGAATAATAAACAAAAAGCCAGAATTAGCACTGATGGCAGTAAAATTGAGAAAATTTGGACAGGAAATTATTGAAATTTTAGGAAGAAAGAAAATCCATCCTATTTTTGCTGTGCCAGGTGGAGTCAATGGAGCTTTATCAATTAAAGGGAGGGACAAAATTTTAGGTGAAGTTGATTACATAATAAAATCAATTAAAAAAGCAATTGAGATTATAAAAGATTGGATAGGAAGTAACAAAGAATTGGTGGAGAACTTTGCAAGCTTTAAGTCTGGATATATGGGACTTGTGAAGGATGGTGCACTTGAAATTTATGATGGAGACGTAAGATTGGTGGACAAGGAGGGTAATATTCTTGAAGAGTTTAATGGAAGTGATTACCTTAATTATGTTGCAGAGCATGTTGAAGACTGGACATATCTTAAATTCCCTTATTATAAAAAAATGGGATATCCAGAAGGTTGTTATAGAGTAGGACCCTTAGGGAGAATGAATGTTTGTGAAAAAATAAGCACACCATTGGCTAATGAAGAATTGAAAAAATTTAAGGTTATAAATAATGGTAAACCAGTTGAAGCTTCAATATATTACCACTATACAAGATTAATAGAAGACTTATATGCTGCTGAAAAAACAAAAGAGCTCTTGGAAGATCCTGATATTCTCTCTAAAGATATTAGAGCAGAATCAGATAAGATTACAGGTGAAGGAGTAGGAGTAATTGAAGCACCAAGAGGTACCCTATTTCACCATTACAAAACAGATGAAAATGGTGTTATAAAAAGGGTTAATTTAATTGTTGCCACAGGTCATAATAATTGGGCAATGAGCAAATCAGTTGATATGGTAGCAAAACAGTTTATAAGTGGAAAAGAAATAAGCGAAGGTTTATTAAATCGTGTAGAGGCAGCTATTAGATGTTATGATCCTTGTCTTTCATGTTCAACTCATGCCTTGGGCCAGATGCCATTATATATAGAAATTCACTCCTCAAATGGTGAAATAATAGATGTTATTAAAAGAGATTTAAAATAAGAGAATTATAAAAAATAAGGTAATAGACCAAATTATACTACTTTTATAACACCATAACCCCTTCCTTATAATAGTTTTTTATTTTAAAGAAACTGTTGGTTATGATTTGCTTATTTTTTTAAACATTTTTAGTTTTTGCCTTTCTAACATATACAGACCAATAAAGAAAAGCAACAAAGAATGCACCACCTATTATATTACCTATTGTTACAGGTATTAAATTCTTTACAAGAAAACCATAAATATTTAGATTTGTTAAATCCAATCCAGATGCTGTAGCTGCTTGCGTTCCTTTTAAGAATAATCCCACTGGAATGAAATACATATTAGCAATACAGTGTTCAAAGCCTAAAGCAACAAATGCCATAATTGGAAAAAATATTGCAAATATTTTTCCAATAACATTTCTTGATGCAATAGCCATCCAAACTGCCAAACAAACAAGCCAATTGCAACCTATTCCTCTGAATAGAGCAGCACTGAAAGAAAGGTTTACTTTAACATTAGCAATTTTTAATGCCTGAATACCTGTGAGATTATTGGCTCCTTTCCATAAACCTGTCTCAAACATTATATATGCTAAAAGAACTGACCCAATAAAATTTGCAATATATACAATAATCCACTTATTAATCACTCTACCAAAGGTAACCTTTTTATCTAATGCGCTCATTAATATTAAGTTATTCCCAGTAAAAAGTTCAGCTCCTGCAATAACAACTAACATAAGACCAACAGAAAAAACTGCACCTGATGCTAACTTTGTTAATCCAATCCCAACAAATTCTGATAAGTCACTAGAGACCAAAGTAGCAAATGCAGCACCAAATCCAATATAAACTCCAGCAAAAATACCCAATATTAGAAGGTTATAGACTGATGCGTTGGCTTTTTTAACACCTATAGTTTCAGCTATTTTACTAGCAATGCTTGCTGGAGGATTACAATTAATATCTATTATTTTCTCTGACATTATACTCTCCTTAAATAAAATAAATTTATGAAACTAAAAAAATTTTAAATTACCAATACATTGATAACACTCTCCTTTACATTATGATATTCACTTCTTTGCTTTTATCTACTCATCCTCTTTTTATTTACCTCTATAGGACAGTATATATAGTTTAACTTTTATTTTTATCCCATTACATTAATTTATTAAGTTTTTAATTGATTCTATTATTAAATATTTCATAATTTTATTCTCAATCGAAGAGACCATTTTATATTTTACTTGAACATGAACCATATATAAAAACTTATAATGAGAAATAATAAATTCTTCCCCAGCTTTTATAAGGAAATATAAAATTTACGTGCAATTTACGTGCAATTTACGTTAAAATATATCTTATTAATTGTCGACCTTATTACCAAACTAAAAACCAACTTTTGTATATTTAAATTTTGGCTTAAACATTTTATTCCCTTTCTATATCATTGAAGCTATTATAAAATATAATTTACTATTTTTTAATATTAGAATCTGAACACATTATTTATTATTATTTAAATATTAAATTTATAAGTATGTCTTTAATATTAACAAAAGGAACAAAGAATGAGATTAAAACCTGATTGTATTATCTGTAATTTAAATACTATTTTTAGAACTCTTAAGATAATAAACAAAGATGAAAATTTTTTAATTGAAAACATGAAGAAAGTGATAGGGGGCATTTCCAAAGTTAATAAAAAACTGTTTCCACCAGAATTGGGAGAAATAGTTTATAAAATTGTAATCAATAGTACAAATGTAAAGGATCCATATAAGGATATAAAAAGGAAACAAAATAATCTAATTTTGAATAATTATTTTAATTTAAGGCAAACCATATTAAATACTAAAGACCCGCTTTTCGAAGCAGTTAAATTTGCGGTAATTGGAAATGTAATAGACCTTGGTATTAATGAAGTAGTTGATTTTGAAGAAGATATTAAAAATTCTTTTAAGAAGAGAATTGTTATTAATGATTATAATTTACTCGAAAGAGATTTAAAATCATCAAAAAGTATATTATATATCGGTGATAATTCTGGGGAGATTGTATTTGACAAACTTCTCATTTCTTTAATAAAGGAAATATACCCAGATATTGATATTACATTTGCATGTAGAAGCGAACCAATTATAAATGATGTCCTTATAAAAGATGCCTTACAAGTTGGAATTGATGAATATGCCAAAGTTATAAGCAGTGGAATGAGCTTACCTGGTACGATATTAAAATATGTTAATAATGAATTTATAGAAGAACTAAAAAGATCAGATTTGGTTATAGCCAAAGGACAAGGGAATTTCGAAGGTTTAGAAGAAGAAAAAATGGAAAAAACATATTTTCTTTTAAAAGCAAAATGTAA
>JAGMBY010000019.1 GCA_023129485.1 Actinomycetes bacterium
TTGAAATATGACAAACGAAACGTCCCCTCGTCTTTTTAAAAGACCGGAAGGACAGCTTAAGAGATTTTTTAAGTTAAGACCGAAAGGAAGGCTTAAGAAAAAAGTTAATAAACAGGTGTCGGTCCCTATTATTACTTAAATATGACAAACGAAACGTCCCCTTGTCTTACGAACCGTTAAGAGGTAGAAAATGGATTTGGAACTAATTAAGATACATCTAAAAGATGCTCGAATCAAATCACGTAACTCTTTTGAAGAGTATGACGCTCTATGGTTAGCGTTCAATGTTATGTATGAAGGAACTCGGTCAGATCTCATTAATAGAAATCGGAAGTCACGTATCTCTGAACGTGAGATGATTAGGCACTGTTCAAGAAAACTTAATTACGAAGAGTGGAGTCAATTATTCGAAGAAGGGAAACTTGATAGCTTATTCTCAATTGCACCTATATTTAATGAACGTGATTGGCAGCGTAACGCTAAGATAAATAATAGAGAATTTAAATGCTTACTAGAGACTACTAAACGGGCGTTAACTGGTAGGGCTGATGAAGATGCCTCTTCACTCAAAGCACTAGTAGATTTACTTTATATAGTCAGATGTAATCGCTATCATGGATTTAAAACCCCTAACCGTCCACGTGACCGTGAGGTATTAGACGCAACAGTTCCTTTATTACGAGAGTTAGTAACTCAGCTTGCCACCCACTTCAGTGTTATATAAAATAGAAAGGGTTTTTGCGCAACAAAGGAATAAAACACTAGAGGGAGAATAATAGGGACAGACACCTATTTTCTTTAATACCCCTCTGCGATAAATAGGTGTCTGTCCCTATTATTCCATCTGACACATAGAAGAATTAAATTTCTAAAATATTTTATTTAAAAGAACATTTTAGCGGGAGGTTTTAAAAATGGATTATTCTTCAGATTTTGGAGAATATGGTAAGATTTCAGATAATCGTTCAATAAATCAATATATATATCACTGTTTTAAATATATATGCAAAGAAGACCAAAAAAAGTTCCTAAAAAAATTTCGAAAAAATGCTCATGATTCAGATGAAATAATGCATATATTTAGAGAATTAATTTTAGGAGCGTATCTTGGTTATAATAATCTTAAAATAAGATATGAATTCAATATAAATGGTCAAACACCTGATTGGTCTGTTGTAACTAATAACTCTAAGAGTGATTGTATAATTGAATTGGTAAATTTTCACATAGACAATGCAACAGAAAAACAAATCCAAGCGCATAGAGAAAAATCCCGGATGTTTGTCTTTTGGAGAGATCAAAATAAAGATAATTTAGATAGGTTACACCAATCTATTTTGCTAAAAATACAAAAATATAGAAAGTTAGCAAGTGAGTTAAAAATACCTTATATCATTTCATTGTACATTGATTTTAAGATTACGGTGGATATAGATGAAGTAAAAGAATGTATTTTTGAGAAAGGTATTAATCTTTTTAAGAATTATCCGGAATTTAGTGGACTTTTATATTTTAGAGAAAGTAATGGAAAATATATTTTTAAGTATTTGCAAAACCAACATGCTTTAAATAAAGTAGAAATTACGGACGGTATTTTTTAATCAAGATAGACTTTATTTTTGTAATGCTGTCATATTTTTATATTCTAATTCCATATAAATCTTTTCAGTCTCAACACTTATACAAAAGTTGCGAAAATCGTTCTATATAAGAAGTTTATTTTTATCTATTTGAATGTAATGAAATTATTATAAAATGTACTCACAATGGTAGTAAAGGAGAAATAAAAGATGGATTGGTTAAAAATTCTCGGACCAACATTATTAATGGTCTTGGGGGGAGTAATTACTTGGTTTATTAAATCTAGAATTGAAGAACTGCAAGCGATAAAAGAAAAGCTTCGAAAAGAACAAAGAGATATATATGATCAGATACTTGATCCCTATGTTCGCTTATTTACTGATATAAAAGGTAAAGGTGTAGAGGATGCATTGAGAAAAATTAACTCTTATGATTATAAAAAAACTGCATTTAATTTAACTTTATTTGGTTCGGATAAAGTGGTTTGCGCATACAATAATATCATGATACATGCACGAAAAGTTGAGTCCACAGGAAATAAAGATCCGAAAGAAATACTTGATTTATGGGGAGAACTTTTACTTGAGATTCGCAAGAGTCTTGGTAATAAAGATACTAAGCTTAATAAATATGATATGCTTAAAGCAACGATCAGTGACATAGATAAGCTAGAACATGAGTGAACCACTTTGAAAAACAGATCATATCAATTTTTATTCTATTTTACTTAAATCTGAAGAATAGAGTGCAAATATTTAATAGAATATTTATATCTTACAATTTAAAATGAGTTTTTAGATATTAAAAGCGCTTTATGTTGTTTATATGATTTATTTACATATGGTCGCAAAATGCGTTCGGTAATTATTTTTGATTGAAGTGGATCTCCAAGTTTTTCCAATTCTTGAATAATCAAAGGATTGAGTTTTAATAGACCTAAAATTTGGGCAACTCTTGCTCTTGAAATACCAAGTTTACGGGCGAGACCAGACTGATTTTTCACTTGGCCGTAATCAATCATCTGTTTATATTCTCTTGCCAGGTAAATAGGGTTCCGGTATATTCGTTCAATTTGATTGGCTTTCTTTACTTTATGTGGAAAATGAAAAGTAGAAATAAAAGTTCTATCTATGTTACAGTCTGGGGAGCCAAGACTTTTCCAGCCCTTTGGCATTTTGCTGAAGGGCTTTTTTATTTAAAAAAGAAGGATTTTTGAAAAATTAGTAGTATAATGAATATAGAAAGTTTAAAAAGTTATGTTTATGAATAATTTAAAGAAATGATGTGAAATAAGTAACTTTTTAATAATAGATGGAATTGATTTTTACTTTAATTAAAAATACAAGTTTATGTTTTTTAACTTATTTGATTTATATTCTTAATTAGGAGTATAAAAAATGAAAGCATTTATAGCACGTAGTTTTAATGAAAATGATAAGAATATTATTGATAAATTTATTAAGTATTTTGAGTCTTTGGGAGTTAAATGTGAAGATGGAGAAAAACCTGAATTTGATTTTATTGAGGAAAAAATAAAAAGAAGAATAGATGAAAATGATATCTTTATTGCAATATCTACTTGTGATAAAGAGTTATTATCAGAGGAGGGTGGCCAAAAAAAATATTCGACATCAAATTGGGTAATGCAAGAATCAGGTTACGCTATTGGAAAAGAAAAAAAATGCATTTTTTTAGTTGAACAAGGTGTTTATAAATTCTCAAATTTACAAGGGAGCCTTGAATATATTAAGTTTAATCGTGAACAACTTTCTGATGCATTTACGAATATAAATTATATAATTAAATCTTTAGATATCAAATCGATTAATCAAGTTTCAATTGAAAGAAAAGAAGATGAAGGAAAAAAAATAGAGAAGAAAAGAGAGATAAAAGATGCGGTAGATATATTAAAATTACCGGATAAGGAGGAACCAGATAAAAGAAAAATTTTTATCAAAATATTCAAGTTAATATTTGAGGAAAAAGATCTTAATGAATCTAAAAAATTGTTTTATGAAAAATATATGCCAATACTAAATGCAGATGAAAAAGTTACAAATGAAGCGGTTTTTCTAAGATGGGTTCATTCACTAGGAGATTTTGAATCTTTCAGAAAATTAAAAAGACTTGCAGAACATAATAATGAAAATCCTAGAGTTTTAATCCAATTAGCTTTAGATTTTATAAATATGGAACAATTTTCCCAGGCAAGAGACTGTTTTATCAAAGCAAGAAAGTTATACGAGAAAAGTTTTAATGAGAATATAGATGATATAATTTATTGCTATAATGAAGAAAGCAAATGTCTTATTTTAGAAAATAAAAAGGAAGAAGGATTAGAAACTTTAAAAAATTTATTATACGATGATCGTCTAAAAAATCATAAAGGAAAAATTCTAGATAAATTAGCTTATTTATATTTGTCGGAAAATTTATTAAATAACGTTGAAAATTTTTTCATATATGCCGAAGGAGCTTTAGAGCATGATCCAAATAATTCCGATTTAAGGTCTGATCTTGGCTATCAATATAGCGAAAAAGGAATAGATGATTTAAGTCTTCTACATTATAAAAAAGTATGCAACATTTCAATAAATCCAGTTGCCCTAAACAATTTAGGTGTTCAATATGAAAGATTAAATTTAGTGTCTAAAAGTGTAATAAATTATTTTGATTCTGCAAAAAAGAAAAATACATTAGCTTTGGCTAATATTTGCCAGAGATATATTAGAGCAGGTTTCATTAATGATGCAAAAGAGAAATTGAAAGAATCTTATAAACTGGCTAATGAAGGTATAGAAATTCACGAAAATATAGGAGAAGTGCAAAAATTAATTAATAAAACCCTAAAAAGCGAAAATGAAAAAGAGAAAGAAATTCTGAAAGAAGCCGAAGAAAAAAGATTATTTTGGGTAGAATATTCAGATTCCTATTGTACTAATATAGAATTAAAAAATGATAAGATTAAGGGAAAATGGATAACCAATTGGTGTAAAGATTTTCGTTTGGAATATGATGAAGATAGAAAAGTTTTAAAAGGAGTAGGAGTAGTTAAAACTAAGGATAATCTTATGTCGTCATTAATGAGAAAAGAAGGATTTCCTAGGGTAGAATTTTACCTTAAAAAAGAAATTAACTTAGAAAGTAAAATCAATCAATTAAGTGGAAAATATTGCGAAAAAATTCAAGAACAGCATGAAGATGAAAAGGGGAATTTATTAGGAGAACCAAAAAAGTATATAGTTAATGGTTATTTAGCAATAAGCAAAGATTGCAAACACATTTCAATTTTAGAAGAAAGTGAAGAAAAAAAATCTAAACATTTTATTTGGGAAAAAACAATTAATTTATTATGATTAATCAGGTTGAAATGATATTAATATTTTTTTAATATTAGAATTAAAAACTGGATTAAGATTTTGGCATTTATGATTTGATTTGAAGAATAATTAAAATTAATATATGAGTAAACGGGGTCAGGCTTCACAACTTCACAAAATATAAAACGAAAATGTGAACTTGTGAAGCCTGACCCCAAAAGATTTCCCAAAAGATTTCTTCTTTAGATATTTTTAAACTAATTTATAGTCATCGTTTTGATATTTTAGGAATCTCGGATAAGCTAGAAAAATTAAAGAAAGGTCTGTGAAACTAACTTACCTATAATCGGCGTAAAAGGGATGGCGTAAAAAGAGCGCTGCCCCTTTTACGCCGGGCGTTCTACATCAGGAAAAAAATAATGAATGAGAACAAAGATAATAATAGCTTGGATATAACGGGATTTGGCAAAATTGCAAAGGCCATCCCTGAGCAGGTTTATAATCGAAGCGCTAAAACACTTCTACGCACCTTTGAAAAATTAACAGCGCCCATAACCGAGACAACCGCTGGTTTTGGCCGATATTTACGACAGAAATTTGATAATATGGTGGAAGCAGAGAAAGCTATTGCAACGTATACAGTTGAAAAAGCAATCATTAAAGCGGAATCAAAAGCTAAAAAAACTGGGCGGTTGGTTCGACCACCATTGCATCCAAAGAGCTTTGTTAAAGCAGTCGAAGAGTCCTCAAAAGAGACCGATCCTTTACTTCACGAAATGTGGGCAAACCTTCTAGCTTCACAACTAATCGATGATCAAAGTCATCCGCATTTTGTCGAGATTCTACCACATTTTAGTCCGACAGAAGCTCATATACTTGTATCGCT
>JAGMBY010000002.1 GCA_023129485.1 Actinomycetes bacterium
TCAATAACTTCTGATACAACTTCTTCTCCTCTGTGAGCAGGTAAGCAATGCATGAAAATAACATCATCTTTAGCAATGGATATTATTTCAGAATTTACCTGATAAGGTAAAAATACATTTTCCCTTTCTTCTCTACTTTCTTCCTGACCCATACTCACCCATACATCCGTATATATAACATCGCTATCTAATGCTGCAATTTTGGGATCATGAGTTACAGTTAATTTGCACCCCTTCTCATCAGCAATTTTTTTAGCAGTTTTATAAACCTCATCCTCTGGCTCATAACCATAAGGACATGCTATAACTATGTTAGCCTTAGACATCACTGAACCTAACATCAAAGAGTGGCATACATTATTACCATCTCCTAAATAACCTATCTTTACATTTTCAATTTTTCCCTTTTTCTCTTTAATAGTAAATAAGTCAGCAATGCCTTGACAGGGGTGATACATATCTGTGAGTGCATTTATAACAGGAATGGAAGCATTTCTTGCTAATTCCTCAACATCCTTATGAGAATATGCTCTTATAACAATTCCATCTAAATATCTTGATAGAGTCTTTGCAGTATCTGATATAGTCTCACCCCTTTTAAGCTGCATGTCTCTTGAACTAAGATACAAGGGATTTCCACTCAATTCATTAATTGCTACCTCAAAAGAGACTCTAGTCCTCGTAGATGGTTTTTCAAAAATCATACCGATATTCTTCCCAGAAAGAATATCTATATATTGGAATAATTCTTGTTTAAATAAGTTTTTATTTTTTACTTTATCTGATAAGTCCAAAATTTCACCAAGTTCTTCGCCATTAATATCAAGCAAAGTTAAAAAATCTTTTCCCTTCTTTAACATTTTCCTTCCTTAGTCTGCCTCTAACATAAATTTTTTATTCTCTCAATTTTGCATTTAATTTTTCCTTAAGATTTTTTACAATTTTATTTCTAATCATATTTACTTCTCTATCAGTTAATGTACCTTCTGGATCTCTGAAAGAAAGTTTAAATGCTACACTTTTTTTGTCTTTTTCTATAGGACTTCCTCTATATATATCAAATAATCTTAGTTCCTCCAGTCCAGTTCCACCTACTTCTTTTACTATATCTGATATTTGAGACCAACTAACATCCTCATCAATCACTATAGACAAGTCAATTGTACTTTTCGGATGCTTTATTATCTCCTTAAAATATACCTGTTTTTGACTTTCTTCTATTAAAATATTACAGTCCAGTTCCATTATAAATACTGGTAGATCTATTTGAAAATTATTTTGAACATCTGGGTGAATCTGTCCTAATTTTCCCAATTCCCTCCTACCTATTAATATCCTTGCACTTTTTCCTGGATGAAAGCTTGGATGAGAAAGAGTTAGTAGTTTTAAATCTTTAATGTAAAGTAATTCACATATTTTTTCCAAAAGTCCCTTTAATAAATAAAAATCCACTTCTTCAACCTTCTCTAGCCAATGAGTATGTTTTATTAGTCCACATGCAGCCACTCCTAAATATAGAGGTTCCTCTGGAAGAAGTTGATCTTCTTTTGGCCTGAATACCTTTGCTATTTCAAAAATTTGAATACTCGTTTCGCCCTTCATCATATTTGTACTTATGCTATTTAAAAGACCTGAGATAAGAGTTGTTCTCATTATTGTGTGTTCTTTAGAAATTGGATTCTGTAGTTTTATTACATTTCTCAATGAATCTTTTTCACTCAAACAAAGCAAATCAAAGTTATTTGGATGATCAAATGCAAAATTCCAAACCTCATAGAAACCTTGAGAAGTTATAGTTTCTTTTATATTTCTAATTAAATTCTGCCTTCTACTTAATCCACCTTTTTGACTATGTATTGGTAAAATAGAAGGAATATTATCATAGTTGTACAATCGAGCGATCTCCTCTATCAAATCTATCTCTTTTCTTAAATCCATTCTAAAAGTTGGAATTCCCACATTTATTAATTCCTCATTATCCTCTTTTACCTCTTTAACTTCTAACTCAAGAGAGCTGAGTATATCCTTCATTTTCTTTTTAGAAATATTTACTCCAGTAATTTTATTAGCTCTTCCCGGTCTTAGTTTCACATTCCATGTAAAAACTGGACTATGATATACATCTATAACTCCACTGATGATGTCTGCATTCATATAATTTGTTATAAGTTGAGCACATCTCTCTAATGCAAATATTGTTGAATTAGGATCCAGTCCTTTCTCAAATCTATTTGAAGCTTCATTTCTAAGCTTGAGTTTCTTAGAAGTCCTCATAATGTTTGCTTGATTAAAATTAGCAGATTCTATTAATATACTTTTAGTTGAAGAGGTGACTTCAGAATCAAGTCCCCCCATTACTCCAGCAATGGCTATTGGATCTTTTTCATCAGCAATCACCAACATAGAAGAATCTAAATCTCTTAATTTACCATCTAAATTTAGTATCTTCTCTCCTTCTCTTGCTCTTCGAACTATAACTTTTTTACCACCAATTTTTTCAAAGTCAAAGACATGTAGAGGTTGACCAGTTTCCCACATTACAAAATTTGAAATATCAGCAAGATAATTAATTGGTCTTATTCCAATTGATTTAAGAAGAACCTGCAACCATAATGGGGTTTTTCTCATCTTGATATTTTCAACTACTCTTGCACTATATCTTGGACAGAGTTCTCTGTCCTCAACAATAACCTGGACTATATCATCAATTTTGATATATGTTTCTTTAAAGGTAATTTCTGGAATTTTCAATGAACTATTTGAGAATGCAGCAACTTCTCTGGCAATTCCTATCAATCCCAAACAATCTGGTCTAATTGGAGTTATCTCAAAATCATAGATATGGTCATTTATCTCTAATGCTTCCGCTAAATCCCGGCCTATTTCAAATGTTTTATCCAAAATCAATATACCTGCTTCCTCTTCTCCCAAATCCAATTCCATTGGAGAACACAACATTCCCTCTGAAATTACACCCTTTATCTCTTTTTCGATAAGGGTTATATTTTTTATTTTTGCACCGAGAATTGCAACTGGGACGATGTCACCTTCATTTATATTATGTGCTCCACAAATAATGGACAGATTTTCTTTTCCAATATCTAGTTCACATAAAAATAGTTCTTCACTTTTTGGATGAGGTTCTATTTTTAAAATTTTTCCAACCAGAACGTCACTAAAAGTTGATTTACGAAAAGTCAGAGTTTCAACTCTTGTTCCAGTTACATTAAATTTATCAGCAAGTTCCTGAGATGATAAATCAAAATCAACATATTTTTTTAACCATTTATATGGTACTTTCAATTTAAACTCCTATCTCTGATTTAAAAAATATTTAATATTTTTTCAATTTTTAAAATTGACGTAAAAATCTTAAGTCATTTTCGAAAAATAATCTCATATCATTTATCTTATACTTGAGCATAGCAATTCTCTCCACACCCATACCAAAAGCAAAACCAGTAAACTCCTCAGAATCAATCCCAATATTCTCAAGAATATGTGGGTGAACCATTCCTGAACCTAAGATCTCAATCCAACCACTCCTTTTACAAACCGAACAGCCTTTTCCCATACATTCTTGACATTGAACCAATACCTCGGCACTTGGTTCTGTATAAGGAAAATAACCTGGAAGTAATCTTATCTTTGTACCTTCTCCAAAAACTTTCTCAGCAAAAACTTCTAAAGTTGCTTTTAGATGAGCCATAGATATATCCTTATCAACAGCAAGTCCCTCGATTTGTGTAAACATTGAAGAATGTGTGGAATCAATATTATCTCTCCTATATACTCTGCCAGGTGAAATAAGATATATAGGCAGCTTGTGTTTCTCCATATACCTCACTTGAACAGGTGATGTGTGAGTTCGTAGTGGCATTCTGTCAGTGATAAAAAGTGTATCCTGTAAAGTCCTTGCTGGATGATCTGGTGGTATATTTAATGCTTCAAAGTTATAATAATCTAATTCAACCTCGGGACCTTCAACTACTATATAACCCATTCCGATAAAAATATTAGTTATCTCATTTATAGTTTTAGTTAAAAGATGAAGTTTTCCCAATTTTAATTGTCGTCCAGGAAGAGTTACATCAATTTTTTCTTCAAGAATCTCCTCTATCCTTTTTTCCTTTAAATAATCCCTTTTCTCATTTATAATTTTTCCTATCTGTTCGCTTGCTTCATTTGCTATCTTACCAATTATTGGTCTTTTATCTTCTGGTATTGATGAGAGTGACCTTAAAATGTGTGTAATATTACCTTTCCTTCCTAAATAATAATGGTAAATCTCCTCAAGTTTCTCAATCATTGAAGCCTTTTCTACTTCAATTGAACTATTTTTCAAATATTTTTCTATATCTTTTAAATAACTTTCAAAACTTTTTTCATTCATATTTCAAGGTATATAAAGATGATGAATCTTTATAAAATTATTACAAACTTTCTATTAATTCATCATATATATACCAACTCACCTCCAATTTAAACTTTTAAAACATAAATTAATTCTATTATTCTTTACTATAACCGAAATTAATAAAATATTAAATTCTAATTAAAAAACCCCTCGCCTTAGGACGAAGGGTTTTACTCCGTGGTACCACCTAAGTTGGTTAAAAATAACCCACTCAGTGCTAAGCACTTAACTTTAACGCAGTCCTGCGCCTAAACCTACTTACTTTTTAAGTTTTCAATTTAGAAGCTCCAAAGTGAACTTCAGTAAAAAATCACTTAAAGGACTCCCAACTAATAATCCTTATTCTCTGTAAAGTAATTTCTTACCTACTCTCTTCTTCAACACTTTTTTCCTATTTTAAATTTTAATAAAAAATAATATAAAAATATGTAATTTCTAATGGTTACAAACAAAATAAAAATAGTTAATCAATTATTAATCATTTTATTTTTTTAATATTACGTTGAAATTTTCTCTCTTGCAATATTTACAAGTTCTGAAAAAGATTTTGGATCATTTAAAGCCATTTCAGAAAGAATCTTCCTATTTATGTCTATTTCAGCAAGTCTAAGACCATGAATAAATTTTGAATAACTTAAACCACTTTCCCTAACTGCTGCATTTATTCTAACAATCCAGAGTCTTCTAAAATCCCTCTTTCTTGTTTTTCTATCCCTATAAGCATATTTCATGGACCTTAAGACTTGAGTCTTTGCTATCCTATAATTCTTACTTTTTGGACCTCTATATCCTTTTGCAAGTTTTAATATCTTTTTCCTCTTTTTATGTTTGAGCACACCTCTTTTTACCCTGGTCATTATAATCACCTATTATTTATATTTCTAAAAGATCTAACTGTAAACCGTATATATAAAGTCAAAATTCTATAAAAATTATGTAAAAAATCGTCAGTTAAACTTCCTCAGAATATATAAAAATCTAAATATTAATTTTTCATGAAATTTAAATACCTAATTTTTTACGAACTACTTTCTCATCAGCTTTACTTAAAACTTTTTCTTTTCTTAACCGCCTTTTTCTTGAAGAAGATTTTTTCATTAGTTTCTTACTCAACTTCGGGCTTCTATGTTTAATTTTTCCAGTTCCAGTAACCTTAAATCTCTTCGCTGCTCCTTTATGAGTCTTCGTCTTTGACAATTTTTTCTCCTTCTTTGATTTTTATTTTGATTGGAGCTAATAACATTACCATATTTCTTCCATCAATAATAGGAGAAGATTCAACCTCTCCCAATTCTTCAACATCCTCTGCTAATACATTTAATAACTTCAAACCTATATCGGTGTGAGTTAACTCTCTCCCTCTAAATATTACACTAACTTTTACCCTATAACCCTTATTTAGAAACCTTTTTATATGTTTTAACTTAGTTTCTAAGTCATGTTCATCAATCTTTGGTCTTATCCTAATTTCCTTGATAATTATCTGAGTTTGCTTTTTCTTGGCTTTCTTTTCTCTCAACTCTTGTTTATATTTATACTTTCCAAAATTCATTATTTTACAGACTGGTGGTTTTTCATCTGGTGCGACTTCTACTAAATCCAAGTCAATTTTATATGCTGATTCTAAAGCTTGCTCTAATGAGACAATACCAATCTGTTCCCCATCTGATGCTATTAGTCTAACGACCTCGGCATATATTTCATCATTAACTTTTGGGAGTTTCTTTATGTCTTACCTCCGTATTTAGGAATATTAATAGATAATATTAATATAAAACTGTTTATAAGTTTCAATATTAAAAATGGCGGCAGCAGCCGCCTTTGTAATTTTACCAAACTAATAACAACTGAGTATTGCTTGGTGAGAAACTTATAGCTTCTGCTTAATAAATTAAAATTTTTAGGTATTATACATATATTTTTTAATTTTGTCTACTAAATTTATTCTTTTTTATTACAATTACAAACTTTCTAAGATATTTAACAAATATTATTTATTTTTAGATTATAGCATCAGGTCTTGAATTATTAAGATTATGGGATCATATTGACCTCTTTAAGTTTTTTTATTTTTCTTACATAATATGCTTTCTACATATCTATTTTCTATTTCCAAATTAATTTTTTTTAAAAATTTCTCAATAGGAACTGGTCCCAAGTCTAATTCTGACCTGCATCTTACAGCTACTGAATTCGTAGTGACCTCTCTATCTCCAATAACTAACATATATGGGATTTTCATAACTTGTGCATCTCTTACTTTCTTGCTTACAGTCTCCATTCTATCATCTAAATTTACTCTCACCCTTATATTTTTTAAAGAATCCATTACATTCAAAGCATAGTCTCTATGTCTGTCAGTAATTGGAATTAACATTACTTGAACAGGTGAAAGCCAGATTGGAAAAGCTCCTCCATAATGTTCAGTCAATATACCTAAAAATCTCTCTATGCTTCCCAATATGGTTCTATGAATCATAACCGGTCGATGTTTAGCATTATCAGCTCCTGTGTAGTGTAAGTTAAAAGCTTCAGGCATTGCGAAATCTAACTGTATAGTCGCACATTGCCAGGTTCTTCCTAAATTATCGAAAATGTGAAAATCTATCTTTGGACCATAAAATGCTCCTTCACCAGGATTTATAGTATATTCAACATCTTTGTGGTCCAACGCTTCCTTTAATGCATTTTCCGCCCTTTCCCAAATATCAAGAGTACCCATATAATCAACTGGGCGAGTTGAAAGCTCAATTTTATATTCTTTAAATCCAAATTTGTCATAAACAAAAATTACAAAATCTATAGTCTCTATCAACTGTTGTTCAATTTGAGAAGGTAGACAGAAAATATGAGCATCATCCTGAGTAAAACTTCTCACTCTAAATAGCCCATGGAGGACTCCCGACAACTCATATCTATGAA
>JAGMBY010000020.1 GCA_023129485.1 Actinomycetes bacterium
ATTCCCGAAGAAATTATATTTAAAGCGGTGAATTTCATTGAAGAAGAACTATCGCATGCCAAGAAAGTTTTAGTACATTGTAATCAAGGAGAATCAAGAGGTCCAGGTATCGGAATAATTTGTTTTGCAAGAAGTAAAGCGGTTTCTGATTTGCCTTATAATTCTGTCCGAAAGGAATTTGAGGAAGTATATCCTATGTATAATCCTAGTTTAGGTATAAATAAATTTTTAGAATTGCATTGGAAAAAATTGATGGAAATGTAAAAAATATTAACATCAAAAATATAACAAATATTATTAGCAATAAAATAACAATTAGGGAATGTGTACCAGCTCAGTAATTCGGTAACTTTTAGCGGAGAACCTATGGGGTCCGGGGAGTTTCTTAAAAGATGGTTGAGGCTTTAGGTATTACTATAGATAGATGTCCTAAAGGAAGAACTCGTAAAAAGGAAAGCTAAACCATAGAAAAAATAGGTGTGTCCATATTTCCCAAGTGTGCTATTATTTTTCATATTGTATTTTTTAAAATATAAACATGAAATTGTGAAGATCTCAAAGACATTACTAAAGATTTACGATAGTTAGGAGTAACCGTTGGAAATTTTAGTAGAAATTGGAAACAATAAACAACAAAAAATTATCGCCAGTGAATTTAAAGTAATTGAAACAATATTAAATAGATTTAAACCTCCATTAAATATAGAAAAAGTAATTGTTCCATTTGATTTTATTAAAACTGTTAATCAAATACAAAATATAAGTTCGTTTAATTCGGATAGGGGGCAGGAACAAATTGTACTTGCCAAAACAATAGAATTAAATAATTCATGTATTTTAGTATTTTCTCCAAATATTTATACTAAAGGATGGGATAATCAAATGAGGATGAGTCTATATTTACATGAGCTAATGCATGCAATAAACCACAGAAGAATTCCAAAGCCAATTACAAAATCACTTTCGTACAATCGTTTATTTATGAATCTATATATATTGTATGATGAATATTATGCTAATAGAGAATCATTTGAAGTTATAGATCGCGTTTATCCTAATAAAAGTAAAATCTTTGATGATTTTATTCAGGGAAATTTTAAAAGTTTTCTTCAATCATTAATTGATAATAAATATTACGAAAAAATTAAAAGTGAAATAAGCCTATTTAGAATTCATGGAAACATAGATTTATTTTTAAAAGAAGTACACTATATATTTGATGCAGCTGCTAAAAATATTATGTATGTATATTCTTATATTGATCATTTTGACTTTGCAAAAAGTCAAGAAAAATTAATTAATAATTCAAATTTTATAAATAAAAAAACAAAATGCTTAATCGATTTTTATAGATCAAAATATTTAAAAAATGAGTTTGATTTGATATCAGGTGTAGATTTGATGGAAGATTTTCTTACCAATTTTGGAATGAGATTTGAGGATAGAGAAGCTGGAGAATATTGTCATGTTTTGGATATTTAGTTTTTATTGAGAGGGTGACGAAAATATTTTATAAAATTTCGGTTTGTTGAATCAACATCTGACTGATGAGTTAAAAAATCAAGAAATCGTTATATTTAATTTAAATAAATGGGGAAGTTGAGCTAAGTCAGTAATTCGGTAACTTTTAGCGGAAAACCTATAGGGTCTGAGGAGTTTCTTAACCAGATGTTTGAGGCTTTGGGTATTATTTATAGATAAACGTCCTAAAGGAAGACCTCGTAAAATGGAAAGCTAAAACATAGAAAAAATAGGATGTGTCTATTTAAATTTTTTTTATGCAAAAATATTTAGAAAAGTGGAAATAAAATATGAGTGATTTTCGAGATATAATTATCAAGCTTGCCTTTACAATGTATTCAAGTCCAGGAGTTTATGCTCTTCTTTTGGGTTCTGGTATTTCCAGAGATGCAGGGATTCCTACAGGTTGGGAGATTACCTTAGATCTGATTAGAAAGATTTCTGCTACGGAGAAAGCGGAACCTAAAAATTTCGTAAAATGGTATCAAGAACGATATAACGAATCACCAGATTATACGAAACTTTTAAAAAAATTAACTATAACTTCTGCCGACAGAGCCAACCTACTACGCTCTTATTTCGAACCTACTACAGAAGAGAAGGAGGAAAATTTAAAAGTTCCTACTTCAGCTCATAGATGTATCGCTATTTTAGTAAAGTATGGCTATATTCGTATGATTTTAACTACTAATTTTGACCGTTTATTAGAAGAAGCTTTATCAGAACAAGGAATTACTCCAACTCTTATTAGTACTGAAGATGAAATGAAGGGAGCAATACCTTTTGTGCATAATAATTGTACTATTATTAAATTGAATGGCGATTATATGGATACAAGAATTAAAAATACTCCTGAAGAATTAGCTAAATATTCCAATAAAGTTAATAAATATCTTGATCGAATATTTGACGATTTTGGATTAATTATTTGTGGTTGGTCAGCTGAATATGATATTGCTCTACGAAATGCTATTTATAGACGAAAGAATAGAAGATTTTCCACATACTGGACAGTAAAAGGCAAATTATGTGATGAAGCTACTAAATTGAGCAATCATTTAAAAACTGAACAAATTCCAATCGATAGTGCTAATAAATTCTTTATCCAACTTCTAGAAAAAGTTGAAGCTTTACGGGATATAGAAAAGCCACATCCTTTAACTCTTCCCTTAGCTATTGCAACAACTAAAAAATATTTATCAGAAGATAAATATCGGATAAAGTTATACGATTTAGTAATGGAAGAAACAGAAAAAACATATAGAATGTTAAATTCAGAATATTTTGCAGTAGAGGGAGTAAAAACAGAAAAAGAGATATTTCAAAGAAGAATGCATGATTACGAAGTTAGCGTAAAAATTATTATGGGTATCTTAAATACTATCACCTATTATGGACACGGTAGATATTTAGATTTGATTACTAATGTAATAGAAAGAATATTGCAAATACCAAAAGGTTATCGATATATTGATGGTTTGATCTGGTTAAAGCGCTATCCTGCTTTGCTTTTAGCTTACTCCATAGGAATAATTTCTATAGCCAAAGAAAATTATCAAGCATTAGTTGCTTTATTGTTAAATACGAATTATTCCAAAAATGACGAAAAGAAAAGAGCAATAGAGGGATTAAATATTCATAAAGTATTTGATGGTAATTATGATACGTGGGTACCTTATCCAAATGCCGAAAAGGTAAAACTCCCAGCTCATCGTTACATATTTAAAATTATGAAAGAATTAATTAAAGACAATATTCCTGATGAGAAAAAATATGAAGAATCTTTTGATATTTTTGAGTATTTATTAGGTTTAGTCTATATAGATGTTATGTTTAAAGACGTATTTTCAGAAAATGTGAGATTTTTCCCCATAGGTAGATTTGTTTGGAAATATTATAAATGGCCACATGATGAAAAAGGTCTTAAGCTAATAAATGATTTTATAGAAAATGGTTTAAAACAGGAGAAGGAATGGATTTTATTAAAAGCAGGGTTTTTTAATGGTTCAGTTGAAAGATTTAAAGAATGTCGTAAGGCTTATGAAGATAAATTAAGAGCAATTAGTAAAAATTGGTAAAAGCTGGGCTTAAAAAGTGTATTTTGAAATAAATAGGGATGAGTGTACTAGCTCAATATTTCGGTAACTTTCTCTAACTCTTCGTGAGGGGTCTATAATTAAAAAAGTCTTCTTAAATGATTGGAATATGGCAGGAGACAGTCTTTTATCACGCTTTTATAATATTTTAAGAAATTATAGTATGTCAAATGTGAAGACCACAAATATCTACCAAGAGAAAGGCGCATTTTTATTTTTCACGTTAAGTGTATTTTAGTTTACCATTTCCAACTAACTTTTACTCTTGAGACTAAAAGTGAGTTTGGTACCACTAGAGCAGAGAAGGGTATAGAAGAAATTTTCTAAATAAATATCCCATATTAATTAAACAAAATACTTAAAACTTTCCGGAATTATTGCATTAAAAGAGCAGAGGGTTTTTAAATAAGTTTTTCGGAAAAGAGGGTTTTTAAAAGATTTGTCGTATAATGAATATAAAAAGTTTTAAAAACTATAGTTATGTTTTAAATAATAAAGAGAAATAAAAGAGACGCTATTAGAGAATTTTAAATTAAATAATAGGTTCAAATAAAAAAATTTATATCCATAATAGTAATTGTGGAGTTCTGAATATGAATTCTTTTTTTCAAACAAGTAAACCTAATGAAGATTGGCTTTACTCCCAAATCCGTGATTGTTCAGAACGAGCAGAAATTAAGAACCAAATTGAATTGTTCTGGAAAAAATATAAAGAATATGCACAAAAATCTGAAAAAGTTTTCTTCTCCAGAGCACAAGAGAAAGGTCAATTTAAGCAATGTTGGTGGGAAATGGCTCTCTCAGTTGGTTTGCTAAATATCGGAATAGAAATAAAAAAGAAGACAAAAGAAGAAGGACCAGATGTCTTGATAGATAACCCTATTAAGATTTTACCTAAGATATATATTGAAGCTATAGCCCCCAAAGAGGGGACAACGGAAGATAAATTACCTGAAATGAAATTAGGTGTACATAATCTTCCTGAAATAGAATTTTTATTACGACTGAGTGAAGCGTTTAAAAAAAAATATGAAAAATATAAATATTACACAAATAATAATAAGATTTGCGAAAACGATATTTATATTATAGCTATATCTGCCTGTAATTTAAGTCAATATGATTCGTTAATGGATCATTCTTGTATAGCTCCTTTAAAATTTTTAGCGGGTGCAGGACATTTAATATTATCTCCTTCTGGTAACTTTTTTAAATATAGACCACAGATTAAGACAATCAGAAATAGACCAGTTGAAATGAATTATTTTCTTAAGAAGGAATATAATGGAATATCAGCAGTATTATACTCTAATAAAGACCTGCTAAACTATCCTGATAAGCCAGAAGAAAATTTCGTTATAGTAAAAAATCCAATTGCAAAAAATTCAATACCTAACACATTCTTTAAAGGTATTGAGAACTGGATATTTGATAAAAAATCTAAAGACTGGATAAGAAAAAAATAAAATATAATAGTTTTTATTTATAATTAATGGCTTATAAGGTAAATTTATGAATTTTAATGAGGGGAAAAATGTCTAATAAGCTCAAGAACATAATGAAAAAAGAAGATAGAGAGATAAAACTTCGGGAATACTTAATAGATTTGGGTGGCAGCTTAACTAGTACTTATACTGCGAATGGCAAGCATCTTGAAGACGAAGTGGTAGCAAGAATTATAAATGCTGAACGTTCAAATAGAGAAGAAAAGCTTTGGATTATTGCTTTTATATCTGCCATTGCTTCTGTTATAAGTGCATTAGCAGCTTGGATAGCTGTTGCTAATTTATTGAAATAGGACCTATAAGTTTTTAAGAAAAGATTAAAACTATTTTTAAAAAAGAGGGGATGTGTATATTGGTGTATATTGATATTGATTTTGAAGGTAATAAATTAACATTTAATATTAAAAAAGAAATAACATTTTTTTCGAAACATACCAATGTTGGTCTAAAAAAAATAGAAGCAAGTGTATATGTTGATAAAGAAATACATGAAAATATTACAAAAATTATTGAAAAAGCAAGGAAAACAGAAATCAATTCAATTGATAAACAGGGAAAAATGCTTAAGAAATGGAAGATTAAAAATTCCACTTATAGTTATAATGAGAACAAACCTATATCTAAATATTATCACTTTCTTGAACTTGAAGAAATAGAAGACCTTCATATAGATAGTTTAATTATTGACAAATTAACCTTTCATCCTTACTCATATAATGAAGAGTTTGTTCGGGATGCTTTAATTATTGATGCAAAAGTGAATCTCTCTGAATTACAATTTACAGAAGTTAAGAAATTAATTGAGAAAAACGATTATTTTAAAGTTGTTAGATACGGTATTAGCGACGAACCACGAGAAATGAAACCTGGATTACCTCTCTGGTCAAAACATAAAGATACCATTAAGTATTGTTTTACTTTAAGTGAAAAAAAATATTTTGAAACCCAGAAGAAAAATTTATTTGATAAATTATTAAGTAAATTATCCCAAAGGATTTCAAATATGGGTTTTTTGCTCGCAAAACAAGATGGAATTCTCAAAGAACTTTTAACTATATTAAGCAGTAAAAAAGTACTCACTAATGAAGAAATCACCGAAATAAAAGAAAAGGCTTCTAATCAAACTCGGAGCAGAGAAATTGATTTTTATCAAGTTAAAGATATCGACGAATTTTCGTAAACAATATAAAAGCAAGGTTTTATAGTTTTATCTATGCAAATAATAACCCTAATCAACCAAAAGGGCAGGGTAGGTAAAAACTACTCCTAAACGATTAACAAAACTGTAAATCTATTAAAAACTCTTTTTTTTAAAAAGATTTGTAGTATAATTAATATAGAAAGATTATTTTTTGACTAAAAAATAGTGTAAGGTAGACTAAACCAAACATATAAAGCTAAAAAAAGATATTGAGGTAAACAAAATGGTAGAAATTAATGCAAAAGAAAGCCCATTTTATCCGGGTAAACCTGTGCCAATTGAATATTTTATTGCACGTATTAGCGAGATTGAAAGATTGGAAAGATCCATTAAGCAGACATTATCCGGAAGAAATGAGAATATTTTTATTATGGGGGAGCGTGGAATAGGTAAAAGCTCTCTTGCTGGATTTATCCGCTATATTGCCGAAAAAAAATATGATTTTATTGGAACACATTGTTTTCTAGGAGGAGTGAAAGATCTTAATGAAATGATAAGGTTAATTTTTCAAAGGCTTTTTCAAGAGGTTAAAGATAAAACTATTTTCGAAAAACTTAAGAATATTTTTAGCGATTATATAAAAGAAATTAAACTTTTTGGGATGGGAGTAGAGTTTACTAAAGATCCATCGAAATTGCGCACAATGTTAGATAATTTTCTACCTGCAATTAGAAAGATAAATGAAACAATAAAAGACAATAAAAAGGGTATAATACTCATTTTGGATGATTTAAATGGAATCTCAAAAGTTCCTGAGTTTGCAAACTTTATAAAAAGTTTTGTTGATGAATTAGCAACATCAGGAAATTCTTTGCCTCTTCTGATTATTTTTGTAGGGATTCCAGAAATAAAAGAAAATATGGTAAGATGTCAATCATCAGTAGCTAGGATTTTTAATATTACAGATTTATTACCAATGAATAAGAGTGAATCTAAGGAATTCTTCTTAAATATTTTTAATGGAGTAAATATCTCTGTGAGTGATGCTGCTTTGTCTCGTATGGCGAATTTTTCAGGTGGATTTCCTATGCTAATGCATGAATTGGGAGATGCAATATTCTGGCTAGATAAGGATAATCACATTGACACAGTTGAAGCTCTTGAGGGCGTAATTGAAGCGGCAAAAATCGTAGGAAAAAAATATTTAGATCCACAAGTATATCAAGTATTAAAAAGTGAAACCTATCGTCCTATTTTAAAAAAAATAGGAAAAATACCATTAGGAAAAAGGTTCCAGCGTAAAAATATTCTTGAGAACGCTTCAGAGAAAGAATCTAAAACTTTTGATAATTTCCTCTTTAAACTAAAGACTCTAGGAATTATTAATAAAACAGAAAATAGAGGCGAATATAAGTTTGCAAACATGCTTTATCATCTTTATATAGGTTTTTTGAGACCTTAGAGTAAAAAACCAAGATAAAGGATTGAATAAAAAGTAAATTTCAACATTCATAAAGAAAAACCAATCGAGTAATTATAATAAAAGATTATATATAAGGAAATTTTATTCAAATAACAACTCTAATCAAATAAAATAGAAAAACACTTCCCAAAACCCTTGCCCCAAAAGAGCAGGGGGGGGGTATTAGATTAAAAAAAATAGGCCTCGTAATTTCGTTTTTAAGGGGGGTCTTT
>JAGMBY010000021.1 GCA_023129485.1 Actinomycetes bacterium
AAAGATAAATATAATGAGATTCTTCCCCTTCGTTACACTCAGGGTCAGAACGACAAGGTTATTTATTTTTCAATGTATAAGAAATGTGTTTGTAAACACATATCTTAAATAGTTCAAATTAATTATGTTAATTTGTTAAATTTAGTAAATAATTATAACATCTATAAAAAAGCTATACTATTAATTAGTAATTTCTTGAGAAAGTTTGAGAAAGTTGCATTATTAATTTGAAACATTATTAAAGTTTAATTTTTTTCATTATATAATTAGAAAATTGATAAATTATTTTTAAAACTATATAAATTATTCCTTCTTGATTATAATATTGTAAATTTTAAAAATTTTTAATACTTTTTATATTAGAGATATAAAATATTCTTTTAATATTTATATGGAAATTTAAAAACAAAGTGAATTAATATAAAAATAGGGTGAGTTATTATGGATTTTACATTTCCTTTTCCCAATGTTTCTATAATTATTGTCAATTGCAATGGCAAAGATTATCTGAAGGATTGTTTAAATAGCATTAATCTTCTTGACTATCCTAATGAGAAAGTGGAAACAATTGTAATTGATAATGGTTCAACTGATGATTCAGTGGAATTTATTAAGGGAAATTATTCAAAAGTTAAAATTATTGAAAATGATAAGAATATAGGATTTGCTCCAGCAATAAATCAAGGTGCGAAAGAAGCAAAAGGAAAATATATAGCAATATTAAATAATGACACAAGGGTTGACCCTCAATGGTTAATAGAACTTATAAAGCCAATTGATAAGTATAATCAGGTTGTATGCACCGGTTCTAAAGTTCTCAGTTGGGATGGTAAAAAAATTGATTTTGTAGGTTCTATGGTAAATTTTGAGGGAAAAGGTTTTCAGATTGATTATGGTCATCCTATTGAAGAAGATAGATACACAGAGGATAAATATTATCTTTTTGTAAATGGTAGCTCAATGCTTGTAGATAAGGAAATATTTTTAAATATAGGCGGATTTGATAAGGATTATTTTGCCTATTATGAAGATGTTGATTTTGGATGGAGACTTTGGATTTTAGGTTATAAAGTTGTATTTGCACCAAAATCGATTGTTTATCATCATCATCATGGAACTTCATACAGATATGGTCATGATAGACACAGATATCTTATGGAGAGAAATTCTCTTTATACTATCTATAAAAATTATTCAGATGAAAATTTAGGAAAGATATTTTCTTCATCACTGCTTACTCAATTAGCCAGGGTTTTTGCTGAAACTGAACTATCAAGCGAGAGTTATAAAATAAATTATGAAGGTGAAATAAGAGAAAAAGAGGAACTTTCAAGACTTTCTGGTAGTTCGCTTTTAGCTACAAAGGAATTTATTCAGAATTTAGGTAAATTCAAAAAAAAGAGAGAATGGATTCAAGCCAGTAGAAAAAGGCAGGATAGTGTCATTTTTAACTATTTTAAAGGTGAATTTCTCGCTATTTCTCCAAATAAGGAGTATCAAAAGAATCAACAACAGATTTTAAAAGCATTTGATGTTTATGATATTTTTCAAAAAAGTAGAAGAAAAACAATTTTAATATTGTCTAATGATATTGTAGCTAAGAAATTAGCTGGACCTGGAATAAGGTGTATAAATTTTGCGCAAGTTCTTAGTGAATATTTTAATATTATAATCGCTATTCCAAATGAACCTGATTTTGAACCCGAACAGTATGAACTAATAAAGGTTGACTCAAAAAACATTGAACAATTAGTAGAAAGATCCGATATTATCGTGACACAGGGAACACAGTTTATTAGATACTCTTTATTAAAGGAGACAGATAAACCCATCGTTATGGATCTCTATGATCCATTCAATATCGCAGCTTTAGTTGAGTATTCTCACCTACCCAACAGGGAATGGGAAAAGGTTTATAAACAAATTCATAATGATTTAAATAAGCAGCTTTATTATGGTGATTTTTTTATTTGTGCAAGTGAAAGGCAAAGAGATTACTGGCTGGGCTTATTAACTGCTTTATATAGGGTAAATCCAGTTTCCTTCAGAAATGACATAAGCTTAAGAAGAATGATTGATGTTGTATCATTTGGGATATCATCAAAAAAACCAATACATTTAAAGAATGTATTGAAAGGTGTTGTTCCAAATATAAAGAAAGACGATAAGGTGATAATGTGGGGAGGAGGAATATATAACTGGTATGACCCTTTAACATTAGTTTATGCAATGGAAAAAATTTCAAGAAAGAGGGATGATATAAAGTTGTATTTTATGGGAGTAAAACACCCCAATCCTGATGTTATAGAGCTATCTCTTTTAAACGAAACTTTTCAATTATCTAAATCCTTGGGATTAAAAGACAAGTTTATATTCTTTTATACTGGTTGGATAGAATATGAAGAAAGGCAGAACTATTTACTTGAGTCTAACATAGGAATCATTACTCATCCTGACCATATTGAAACAAGATTATGCTTTCGAGTTAGAATTTTAGATTATATCTGGGCTAATCTCCCCATAATATCTACAAAAGGAGATGTATTAAGTAAAATGGTGGAGGATAAGGAATTAGGATTGACAGTTAATGCAGGAGATGTGGATAGTTTAGTGAAGGCAATAGAGGAACTCTGTGATAACCGTGAATTGATAAAAAAATGTAAACAGAATTTAGAGAGAATTACCCCCACATTTTACTGGGAGGAAGTAGTAAAACCTTTAATTGATTATTGTAATGACCCTGTAAAAACGGCATATAGAAAAGAAGCAGAAGAAAAAAAAGTAAGAGAGAAAAAATTAGAATTAGAAGGAACTTTATTACAGGAGAAACCTTTACAAAGAAAAGGATTATTCTATTACTTAAAAAGATTTTTATATCATTTGCGTTACAGTGGTTTTAAGAAAGCCATTCAGTTCACAAAAAATATATTAAAGAGGAGATAAAATAAAATTGACAAAACTGTTAAAAGGTATACTTAAAAGAATTATTACTTCTGAAATATTTGAAGATAGTAAAAATAGAGTTTCATTTTATAAATATCTGTTAATTGGTCTATTTTTAAGATTTTTATTTATTCCATTCTTTTTTCAAATTGATATCTTATCAAGCTATACAAGAGCTGCTGGTCAACTTTTTGAAACTATACCAGAAACTCCAGCTGTTATACAGTTAGTAATGCATTGGTTACATGTTTTCTTTTTGAAAATAGTAGTACAAATTATTCCAAATCTAAAAACCATTTTAAGCATACCTGAACCACACCCGCAATGGTTAGCATTTATATCTAATAATCAGGTTTTTAGGATGTTATCAGTTATTAAATTTCCATATTTTATATTTGACTTAGCTTGTGCTTTCTTGCTTTTAAGATTTACAAAGGATGCAAGGACTAATTTGAAGGTTTTTAAACATTGGATGATAAATCCCATAGTAATTTTTGTAACTTATATCTTTGCAAGATTTGATGTAATTCCGCTTTTTATTACTTTGCTTGCACTTTATTTTGCTATGAAAGACAAGAAATATATTTCAATATTCTTATTAGTAATAAGCATAGTAATGAGATTTTTTCCTGTTTTAATTCTGCCATTTTTAATTATCTATCTTGCAAAAAATAAGAAAGATTATATTATCTTTTCACTATTAGGAATATCTGGGCTATTAGCTTTAGAGATTGGTTCAAGACTTATTTCAGGTAGTAGTGCTTTATTTAAGTTATTAAATTCCCAACATTTCACTTTTTTAATTGCTCTAAAGTGGGGAATGGAAGGATTACATGTAAGTCTTATTCCTTTGGTGATTTTCTTTACTTTAACTATCATCTCATTTTTTGAAATTAGTAATAAAAGTTTTTCTGATTTATTAAAGTACAGTCTCATAGCTTTTCTACTCTGGTTTTCCTTTGGATATTATCATCCCCAATATCTTCTTTGGGCTATTCCATTTTTGATATTTCAATTTATAGAGAAGGATAAAATTTTTTACTATCACTTGTTACAGATTTTAATAATTCCATTTATTTTACTTTATTGGGGTCAATTAGTAACTTCATATTTATTTACACCAATTGATAGTAGATATTTTGTCTATTTTCCAGATATTGTAGACATAATAAGAAAATATTATACACCATCAAAATTTGCAAATATATTTAGCAGTATATTTTCCGGTGTTTCAATTTGGATAATATATGAGGTTTATAAATTGTCAAAAATAAAATCCAATTTAGTTTTTAATACAAAAAAATAAAAAGAGATAAAGTTTAAGTGTCATTCTGAAGGAGCGATAGCGACTGAAGAATCTCATTTAAAAATAAATTTAACAAAATATAAATTCTAATTAAAGGTTACAATATTGAACTAAAAAAAATTTGTACTATTGATTTTAAAAATTTTTGAAATGAGCAATAAATATAAAAAATCTACAAATAGAAGAATTAATATTAAAGAAAGAATTGATATTAAAACAAAAATTAAAAAGCTACTTATAATCTCATTGCTTTTAATTGTTATATTGACTTTAACTAATTGTGGTCGCCCCTTTTATGTTCCAGGGGCAAGTATGGGTTATTTTCTATGGCAAACAGAAGATGGAAATTATCATTTGTATTGGAGCAATGACTGGGATAGAAATGCTTCAAATGATAATCTACGAAAATTTTCTGGCTCAATTAGAACTGATGGCGTAATAACTATAAAAAATTTATATCTGTGGGAAGGAGAAGAACTTACAAAAGACATCGAGAATGTTGATATTATAAAAGTTGAGCCATCAAGGGTGGAATTTATAGCATATACCACAAACCATGATTATGAAGATGGTATAGATTTTTCTATAGATAATGAAACTTATGTAGAGTTTAACTTAAAAAATAATGATATTTACGATTTAGGAAGAATATCGTTAGGCTCTTTTGCTAATAGCCCTGATGAGGAAATATTTATAATATCAGAAGATGAGCTTCTTTATGAAGCAAAAAAACCTTTTTACCTTAAACATCCATTTTCTACATTCTTTTTTAAGCTTTCATACGATAGAGTATTTACAAATATATATTTATTGTTAATGGGGATAATTGTTGTGGAGTTAATTAGAGTTTCTATTTTGTTAAAAAGTAAAAACTATAAAAAACTAATTTATATTTCTTATGGAATATTATTTTTAATTTTAATTATAGTAAATATCATATTATTAACCAAGTAATTAAATTTTGAAAAAGAGGTGATTTTAAGTGAAATTATGTATTATGGGAACTGGATATGTTGGTTTAGTTACAGGTACATGCTTAGCTGATTTAGGTAATGAAGTTATCTGTGTTAGTGGTGATGAAAATAAAATAAACTTACTAAAACAAGGCAAAGTTCCAATTTATGAACCAGACTTAAATGAGTTAGTAGAGAAAAATGTTAAAGAAAATAGACTATTTTTTGATACAGATTCTGAAAAATCAATACAGGAGTCAGATATTATTTTTATTTGTAAAGGAACCCCTTCTCAACCAAATGGACAGGTGAATCTTAAGTATGTTGAAGACGCAGCAATTGAAATTGGAAGAGCAATAGATGATTACAAAATAATTGTTAACAAGAGCACTGTACCCATTGGCTCAGGGGACTGGGTTTCTATGATAATTAATGATGAACAGGAAAAATTAAATAAAAATGTTCCTTTTGATGTAGTATCCTGTCCCGAATTTCTAAGAGAAGGTTCAGCCATATATGATGTATTTTTTACTGATAGAATAGTAATTGGTTCATCAAGCAAAAAAGCAATTGAAACGATGAAGAAACTATATGAACCTATAATAAATCAGACTTTTGAGACAGATATTAATCCAAGACCGAAAACCAAAGTCCCACTTGTTGTAACTGATTTAACAAGTGCAGAAATGATAAAGTATGCCGCAAATTCATTTTTAGCAACAAAGATATCTTTTATTAATGAAATATCTTCAATATGTGAGAAAGTAGGAGCAGATGTCACTAAAGTTGCTGATGGAATTGGTTTAGATAAAAGAATAGGAAGAGAATTTTTAGATGCAGGCGTGGGTTGGGGAGGTTCATGTTTTCCAAAAGACCTATCAGCAATAAGTCAAATAGCAGCTGAGTATGGGTTATCTACTCAAATAATAAATGCTGTAGTTCAGGTAAATAAACAGCAAAGGTCAAATATTATAAAAAAGGTCCAGGAATTACTTAAAATAATAAAAGGAAAGACTATAGGAGTATTAGGAATCTCATTTAAACCAAATACAGATGATACAAGATATGCTCCTGCTATTACTATCATAAACAATCTTATTAAGTTAGGAGCAAGAGTGAAAGTTTATGACCCTATTGTTAAAGATAAACCATCAGATTTAAGTGAAAAAGCTATATTTTGTAAAGATTCATATGAAGTTGCTGAAAATAGTCATCTTCTGATTTTAGCAACCGAGTGGGATGAATTCATAAAACTTGATTTTGAGAAGATAAAGAAACTAATGAGTAAGAATTTGATAATTGATGGTAGAAATGTTTTAGATAAAGAAAATCTAAAAAAAATAGGATTCACTTATGTAGGAATTGGTAGATAAAAAATATTAAATTTATTTTAAAAATATTAAATGGATTGGATGGAAGGAAATTTAATGAGAACGCTTGTTACTGGCGGAGCAGGTTTTTTAGGAAGTCATTTATGTGATTACCTAATAAAAAAGGGACATTATGTTATATGTATGGACAGCCTGGTAACTGGGTCTTTAGATAATTTAAAGAGTATAGAGTCAGATAAATTCCTTTTTATAAAACATGATATTACAAAATATATAGAAATTGAAGGAGATTTAGATTACATATTTCATTTTGCAAGTCCTGCAAGTCCAGTGGATTATCTAAGATATCCAATAAAAACTTTAAAAGTGGGTGCTTTGGGTACTCATAATATTTTAGGCCTTGCAAAAGCAAAAAAAGCTAAAGTATTAATTGCTTCAACATCTGAGGTTTATGGTGATCCAGAAGTTCATCCTCAAAATGAAGAGTATTGGGGAAATGTAAATCCAGTTGGACCAAGGGGAGTTTATGATGAGGCAAAGAGGTTTGCTGAAGCAATAACGACAGCTTATCATAAGAGACATAATGTTGAGACAAGAATTGCCAGAATTTTCAACACATATGGAAAAAGGATGAAAAAGGATGATGGAAGAGCTATTCCAACATTTACATATCAAGCTCTTAAGGGTGCGGACATAACTGTTTTTGGTGATGGCAACCAAACTAGAAGTTTTTGTCATGTTTCGGATATGATAGATGGTATTTATAAATTAATGATGTCTGATTATGTCCCTCCTATTAATTTAGGTAATCCAAATGAAATTACTATACTTGAATTAGCAAAATATATTAAAAAAATTACAAATAGTAAAAGTAAGATTACTTTTCATCCACTACCAGAAAATGACCCAAAGACAAGAAAGCCAGATATAAGTAAAGCAAAAAAAATATTAGGATGGGAACCAAAGATTAACTTTGAAAAAGGAATGGAAGAGCTCATTGAGTGGTTTAAAAGAATATTTTTTTAAATATAAAATAGATAAAAAGAAAATATTAATAATAGCATATGCTGCTATTTTGTTAGTTGGTGGACTTGTTTATTTACTTCTTTATCTTTTTACTCCAAACTTTAATGATTTAAATAATAACTTCTTAGAGATAATATCAAATGATCCATTATCTCCTGGAGATGTCATCACTTATAAGATTCATTATAAAAATACGGGTCTGAGACCTGTTAATGAATTTAAAATTGTAAATTTATTACCCAAATATTCAAAATTCATTGAAGGCAGTGAGAATTGCTTTTTTAATGAGGAAAATGGTGTTATTGAATTTGATATTGGTAGACTTAATTCAAAGAAGTTTAGTGAAGTTTGGTATTCAGTGAAAGTGAAAAACCCTCTTGATAATGGAATAAAAATAAGTAATGAAAATATGAAATTTGTATATAAAGTTGGAAATAAGGATATGGAAAAGGATATTGAAAACAATTCAATATTAACAGTTGAAAGCTCTCCAGATTTTTCTAAATCCAGTTTCTCAATTAAAGATGAAAATGGTGGATCAGTAAGAAATGGTGATATTCTCTCGTTCCATGTGAAGGTTAAAAATATAGGTGATATGAATGTAAAAAACTCGAAGATAGTACTCAATATTGCAGAATATTTATCAATTAGCGAGAATGGTTTAAAGATAGACAATAAAACTTGGGACAATAAACTCTGGGATAGCTCAAAGAGGATTTTTACAGTTAATATTGGAGATATTGATGTAAAAACCGAGAAGGATATTAAATTACCAGTGAAAGTGAGAGGTATTCAGACTGATGAAACTGTTCTTAAAAATAGTATGAAAATAATATCTGACCAGATTGAATTGTCTTTGGAGGGTAAAGATTTGATAGTTAGAATCTTTCCTGATTTTTCAACATCAGAAGTTTATGTTGTGGATGAAAATGGCGGTTCAGCTTGGGCAGGAGATACTCTTACTTACACTTTGAAAATAAGAAACACTGGTGATAAAAATGCAATTAATGCTCAAATATATTGTCCTATTCCATCTGGTTCTACTTATATTAACCAGAGTGCCACTAAAGAGGGTGTTTCCTGGAATGACGATATAGGTGGACTCATGTGGACATTTGATAAATTTGAAATTGGGGAAGAAAAAGTACTCAATTTTAGAACAAGTGTTAATATTGTATATAAACCTATTACAGTCACTTTAAATCCATATTTAAGAAGTAATGAGATTGAGTCACTTAAACTTTCAGATGTAAATTTAAATATAAAACCCAATATTTATTTAACTATGGTTGCATTAGGTGATTCACAAGTAGCTAAAACAACATGGGTTGAGAGATTGGATGCTCTGCTTGAAAATACTTATCCTCATGCAGACTACAAAACAATTAAATATGGGTATAGTGGTGCGAAAATTACAGTTGGATATAGTCATGCAAACGAAGCATTATCTCACAATCCCCAAGTTTTTCTCATAGGATATGGTACCAATGATACTGGTAGTGGTATGACCCTATCGCAATTTGGATCATATTTGAGAAAAATAATAGATGTTGCAAAAACTAAAATGTCAACAATAATTGTTTATTCAACAGCCCCGATTGATTTAGATAAATGGCCATTTAAGTCAAACTACGCTAATTTTAATAATGTTTCAAGAAGTGTAGCAACGAGTAAGGGTGCCATTTTTGTTGATATCTGCTCTCCATTAAAAGGAAACATGTATAAATATCTTCAACCAGATGGTTTACATTTAAATGAAAATGGTTCAGCAAAAGTAGCTGAAATAATATTTCATGTTTTAAAAAACTATCTTAATGAGGTAGGTGCAAGAAAATAACAAATTGTAATTAATTTATTATTAAGTTATTCTTTTACTTCAATCATGATGACAATAATTAAACTTATTTGTCATTCTGAAGGAGCACTTCGCCTAGTTTATCCTGAGCGAAGCGAATGGACCTAGGGTAAACTTTAGCGACTGAAGAATCTCAATAGCGAGATTCTTCGCTTCGCTCAGAATGACAGATTAGTATAAATTTATTAAGTAAGAATTATAGGGGAGGATTTTAGATATGAGTGAAAGGGTTTTAATTACTGGTGGTGCTGGATTTATAGGCTCGCATCTTGTAGATGCTCTACTTAGAAAGGGTTATTTTGTTAAAGTATCTGATGACCTTGAACCTTTACCTAAATAGTACCAGGTCTTGACATGGGACATAAAAAAAGACTGACCAAGTAACATAAAAAAATTATACTATTTGTAATTACTTTAATCTTATTTTATCTAATTGAAAAATAAAAAAGAAGCTTAATTATCATATTATTAGCAAGATAAGTTTACAGTTTAATATAATTTCCCTTCCTTTTAAGAGGAGAAATTAAAAATTAGGTGTCAACCCAACTTATTAATAATACATATTTTAATAATTACTATAAGTTATAACATAGATTTTAGATTAGAAAATCATAACTATGGAAAAAAAGTTTAATATATTAGTGATAGCACCAACACCTTTTTTTGCTGATAGAGGATGCCATATAAGGATACTTGAGGAAATAAGGGCTCTTCAAAAGTTAGGTAATAAAATAACTCTCTATACTTATGGCTTGGGAAGAGATATAGCTGGAGTTAACATTAAGAGATCTATAAATTTTCCATGGTATAAAAAATTATCAGCTGGCCCTTCCTGGCACATGTTCTATATTGATCCAATATTAGGAATTAAGTGTATGAAAGGCATTCTAAAGGAGAAACCGGATATTATACATGCCCATCTTCATGAGGGCGCAATTATTGCCTATTTTGCTAAGATTTTTAGACCTAAAACCCCAATTATTTTTGACTATCAAGGTAGTCTTACTCAGGAGTTAACAGACCATAAATTTATTAAAAAAAATGGTATTCTAAATAAATTCATGTATTTTATTGAAAATAGAATAAACAGAATGTCAGATGTAATTGTTACAACTTCTAATAATTCAACCAAACAGCTAATTAGTAATTTCAAAATTGATAATAAAAAAGTATTTACAATTACAGATGGTGTTGATTCTGATGAGATGACTCCTGGAGAGAGTAAGTTAAATATAAGAGAAAAATTCGGAATTTCTAAATCAAAAAAAATTATTATGTATGTTGGAGTCTTAAGTAAATATCAGGGCATAGATTTACTTTTAGAAGCAATTCAAATTTTAAAGAATAAGAAAGAAAAGGAAAAAATTCATTTCTTAATTGGTGGTTTTCCAGAAAAAAGCTACATTGAGATGTCAAAGAGATTACAAATTTCTGACATGGTTACATTTACTGGCAGGGTTGCTTATAATGAATTGCCGGATTATTTGAAAGCTGCTAACATAGCAATTACTCCAAAAATTTCCCAAACAGAAGCAAATATGAAGCTTTTTGCTTATATGGCAGCGGGGATTCCTACTATATGTTTTGATAATCCAGTAAATAGAGAAATACTTGGAGAGTTAGGAGTATATGCAAAGTTAGGTGATAAAGACTCTTTAGTAGAAGTAATATTGGATTTAGTTAGTAATTCAGAAAAGATCAAAGAGTTAGGTAAAAAATCCAGGGAAGTTGCGGTAAAAAACTATTCATGGGAATCCGTGGCCAGGAAATTTATTGAAATTTATAAAAAAGCTGGTGCTATTCCCAGTTATCAATAATACTTTTTTACTAATTGTCATTGCGAG
>JAGMBY010000022.1 GCA_023129485.1 Actinomycetes bacterium
GGTGGCGTGGCAATCTCCCTTAAGTGTAACGGAGGGGAAGGGAGAAACTATACTGAAATATTATAAAAATTATATTTAAGGAGTTAATTTTATGAAAGTTTTGGTTACTGGAGGAACAGGATTTGCAGGAAGCCATTTAGTAGATAGACTCATATCAGAAGGATTTGAAGTAAGAGTAATTGCAAGAAGTTCTAAAAAGGCTGAAAAATTAAAAGAGAGAGGTGTTGAAATAATATTAGGTGATATTACTGATAAAGATGTGATCAAGGAAGCAGTAAATGGAGTGAAAAAAGTATATCATCTGGCAGCAAATTGGAGAACTGCTGGTGTTCCTGATAAGGTATATTGGGATGTTAATGTAGGGGGAACAAGAAATCTTTTGGAAGCAAGTATAAAAGAGAATATAGAAAGATTTGTCCATTGTAGCACTATGGGTGTTCATGGTCATGTTGATGAAATCCCTTCCA
Source organism: Actinomycetes bacterium (assembly GCA_023129485.1). Classification (GTDB taxonomy): domain Bacteria; phylum Actinomycetota; class Humimicrobiia; order JAHJRV01; family JAHJRV01; genus JAHJRV01. The sequence goes on from JAGMBY010000022.1 coordinate 468, forward strand.
ATGAGAATACAAGATATAATCCAGGAGATATTTATCAAGTAACTAAATTAGAAGCGGAAAAATTAGCTCTTAGTTTCTATAAAGAAAAAGGTCTTCCAGTATCAGTTATAAGACCATGTGCAATTTATGGACCAGGAGACATGAGGTTACTTAAAATGTTTAGAGCTATAGCTAAGAAAAGATTTATAATGTTGGGTTCTGGTGAAACCTTATATCATATGGTTTATGTTACAGATTTAGCTGAGGGTTTTAGACTAGCTGCAGATAAAGAGGAAGCAATAGGGGGAGCATTTCTAATTGGTGGAGAAGAATATGTAAGCTTAAATAAACTTGCTAAAATGATTGCCAAAGAGATAGGCGTTAGTCCACCAAAAATTCATTTTCCTGTTTGGCCAGTGGAGTTACTTGGAACAATTGTAGAAAAGATATGTATTCCTTTAAAGATAGAACCTCCAATATACAAAAGAAGAGTTCTATTTTTCACAAAAGATAGAGCATTTGATATATCAAAAGCAAAAAACATTTTAGGATACAAACCAAAAGTGAATATAAGAACAGGAATTAAAAAGACTGTTAAATGGTATAGAGACAGCGGTTATTTATAAATAATATTCATACAATAAGGGGCCAGGTCTTGATATGAGACATAAGTTATGCAGAATAATTTATTGTCTATTAATTTTTATTAATCTATTAATAAATCTCTTTAGATATATTAAAATCAATCCAAAATTTGAAACTAAAAGCTTAATTATTAATCTTTGAAAAAACCTGCTTTTTCTAAACATTAAAGTAAGTGAATAAAATCTTTCAATTAATAAATCTTTAGTTGTAAAATTAGGCAACTTTATATAGTAATTTGGAACTATTTTGCCTCTTTTTTTTGCTCTATCAAGTCGTATTGAATTAGTTTTCTTTTTTGTATAAAGTACTGTCTTATTAGATTCAAATAATTCATTTTCTGGAATCTGTTTTAATATTAATTTATTTTTACTCTTTATATCTGAAAGAACTTCTTTACCTTTATTTGTCCTTTCTATAACCAAAGACCATCCACCACTATATTTATAGTTTCCCTTTTCATCTTTTATCCATGGATCACCAACTGAAATATCTGCAAATTCACTTGATGCATCTATACAGTATAAACATCTATTGCAAGGATATAAACGCGTTAGGAATACAAATGCTCCCTCTTTATGTGAAAGATGATGTAATTCTTTTTGCGTTCCATTTTTTAGTTTAACTCCTATTTTTCCAGGCCAATCTCCTTTTCTAAATTCTATCTTCTTCACATCTTGTTCTTTTATTTTTGATGCCCATAACATGTCTTTTGTAGATATTTCTTCAACATTGGTAGAGCACAAGAGACCTATTATTATATAAATTTTATCTTTTAGCTTTCTTTTTAAAGAAATAGCCTTTTTTAGACCATGAATATGACAAGGGAGACCAACATATGCAACTTTACCATCAAAACCATTTAATTTCTTTAAAAGAGAGTTAACAGGGGAAACAGAATATTTTGATTGAGCACTTTCTAATATTTCATCACTTTTCCTGGCAAGGATTGGTTTTGCTTTCCAGGGTTTATCATGGCAAGAGGTAGTGACAATAGCACCCTGGATTATATTTTCATTTAAAAGGTAATCTAATATTTGGGTTACAACCCCACCGGAGCTTGCTTTTTCTAATATATTTTCATTAGTTGTTTTACCCATATACGGTTTTGTAAAAAACCCATTGGAATAATAGTCATAATCTATTTCACCAAATGTTTGTTTTACAATTTCTGGAAAATTTACTTCTATTCCAGGACATACCTTTAAACATAAACCGCAATCATCACAGATTTCATAATCAGGACAATATGGATAATAGTCTTCATTTACAATAATTGCATCCTTTGGACAAATTCCAACACAGGTTCCACATCTTAAACAGAGCTCCTCTTTTACAATTTTTTCTATTTCTTTAATAGATTTTTTATACATCATATTTTTTATAAAGTAAATCAATGACCATTTCTGGTGTTTCTTTTGCTTTCTTCTTAAGTTCCTCTATTCTTATTGTAAGATGTTTTTTTATTTCTTCTCTTTCATACCAGGATTTTTTAATAATATTAAAAAGATTATCAGCACTAAAATTTGAAAATTCAATTTTTTGTTTTTCTAAATTTAGTTCTTTTAAATAATTTCTAACCTTGTCTTGATAAATCAAGCCTAAAATAGGTGTATGCATTGCACTTGCTAAAATAAGTGAATGAAGTCTCATACCGATAAAGAGTTCAATTTTTCCAAGAAGTCCCATTATCTCCTGGTTAGAATATTTTCTATTAGTTATTAAATTAACTTTATCTTTATTTTTTATATAATTTATAACCTTTGAAATAATTGGTATATCCATATGTTGAGTTGCAAAAAATATTACATTAACATCTAAATCCTCTATGATTTTATCCAGAACTAACGCGATATCTCTCAGGAAATTTCTTCTATCAATAGGTTCTCTTCCTGTTTCAACCCATGTATCAATATAAGCATTTATATTGAATCCAAGAAGTGGCTTTTCCTTTTCAATTTTTTCTAATGATAATATTTTTTCAATATGTTCTTGTGAGCAGGGGGTATTATTTAATGCAGCATCTGCGGTTAGAATAATTTTAGATTCTGGTATTTTCAAACTTCTTAAAATTTGAATGGATTGATTATCCCTGACAGTTATTAAATCAACCATCTCTGATATTTTTTTTAACATTCTCTTTCCCATATTAGTGCTAATTGGTCCAATTCCAACATTGTAGTAAACAATTTTTTTCCCTTTTCTTTTAGCAAATGGAATAAGAAAATATAAAGTCGAGAGAAAATTAAATAGTGGGTTATAAAGAGCTCTATCAAAAAGTATCGCATCAAAAATAATTGTCATATCAGTTCTTGCAACAGAAAGAAATGTTGGAAGCCCAAGCATCTTTACACTCAAATGCCAGGGGAGCATGGAAATTGGCTTAGCATCATATTTACTAAAGCTTTTAATAATAAATGATGGATTTATTGTAGGTATTTCAAATCTTAAATTTGGTTCTAATTCCTTTAAATCTGACATTATTGAATTTAGAAGTGCAGCATCTCCAGCATTTCTTCCAGAGGAAGAACCGAGAAGTGTTATACTTTTTGTCTTTTTATCTAAATTTGATTTTTTTCTCATCATATTCAACTATTTCTTATTTTAAAATGTTATATTGCAAGACCTGACCATTGCCATATTCCTCCTTTTTTAATATCATAAAAAAGGCAACTAATATATCTCATTTTTTAATTATAGACCCCTTATATACACTTGTCATTGCGAGGAGCGTTAGTAGATTCTTCGTTTCACTCAGAACAGGCTTTGCAATCCCAAATAAGATACAAATAGGATATATTATTGAATTTACTCAAAATGAGATTGCACAGTTTATCCAAATAGAGATTGCCACACCACCTTCGGTGGCTCGCAATGACAACCAGGACTACGCTCGCAATGACACCCGGATATATTCTTCAATATTGCAAGGCTTAACCCCTTATAGTTTTGTAAGATCTGGTCCCATTACCTTTTTAATGCAAGGCTAAAGCCTTGCCCTACTAATATTTAATATAGAAAAAATTGTTTATTTTTTTCTATTTCTTATTAATTTGGCGGGTGTTCCTCCATAAATGGTGTATTCTGGTACATCTTCTGTTACTACCGAACCAGCAGCTATAATCGAATCTCTCCCAATTTTTGCTCCATCTAAAATAGTTGATCCAGCTCCTATCCATGAATTATCTCCAATTTTAACTCCACCTCTTAAATCAAATCCTTGTTGAGCAATTGGAATATCAGTTCTTTCAAATTTATAGTTTCCACCCCCAATATAATTCTTAGCTGCAATTAAGACATTTTGTCCTATTTCTATCCTTTGCAAAGTGGCAATTCTGCAATGACTTCCGATTTTTGTATTTTTTCCGATCCCAATTTGGCCATTTCTTGCAGAAATTAT
>JAGMBY010000023.1 GCA_023129485.1 Actinomycetes bacterium
TCTCTATTATTTTTGTAAAAATTTTTGGACCTCTAAGTATCGCTGCAGTACATATTTGAACTGCTGACGCCCCAGCTATCATCATCTCAACTACATCTTCAGCTTTGCTTATTCCTCCCACGCCAATAACTGGAATATCTACATTTTTTGATATTTCATACACATATCTAAGTGCTAAAGGCTTAATTGCAGGTCCAGAAACCCATCCATATCCAGATTTTCCACCAAGTCTTGACGATTTTTTATTTATATCTATAGAAAGACCTGGTCCTAATGAATTTATAGCGACAATAGCATCAGCTCCCGCTTCCATTGCCTGTTTAGCCATGAGTCCAACATCTCTCACATTCGGACTTACTTTAACCCATACTGGAATATCGAGATTTTCTTTAGCTGCGCGTATTGCATCTAACATAGGTTTTGGATCATCCCCTAAATAATGTGTTGATAACTCAACTGCATCTGCTAAATCTGCTATCTTTGGTGCTAAAAATGATATGTCTTCACCTGTATAACCCATGCTAATTATTAGTGGAACTCCCATTTCTTTAATGGAAGGAAATATTTGGGTTATCCATCTCTGCCATGGTATTTCTGACCAAAGTTCTGAATTAAAAAATAGTTTTCCATCAACTGCCATATTTGGGTGAGGAACTTGTGCTGCCTTAACCGATATAGTTTTTGTAACAACTGCTCCTACTCCTGCTTCAATGACCTTTTTTACTGACTTTGCATCTCTAACTATTGGTCCAGCAGCAGGCATTATAGGATTCTTTATTTTTATTCCACAAATCTCAATATCTAAATTTGTCAATTTTTCTCCTTTTTAAATAATTGTTAAAATATATTTTTGTCATTGCAAGCCAGGTCCTGGTTGTCATTGCGATTCAGGTCCTGGTTGTCATTACGAGCGATAGCGAAGCAATCTCACTCAGGATAAACTTGGTAATCTCTATTTAGAAAAAATCTGTAAAGATTCTCCAATACCTTTCACCTTTTGTGTAATTAGATTGCTTCGTCGCTAAAGCTCCTCGCAATGACAAAGTATTTATTTTTTAATCTTTTCCCAGATATAGTCTTTTCCATAATTTAGAGGCTAAATTTTTTGTCTTTTTTATTACTTCAAGTTCATTTATGGTAGTAATTTTTGCATCTCTCATAACAATTTTCCCATTTATTATAGTGTCTTTTACACTTGCTGTTTCAGAACCAAATAGTAAGTGTGAGAAAAGATTATTTGAATTTATGGGTGTAGTAGGTTTGTAATCTAAAATTATAATATCTGCAGCATTTCCAACTTCCATACTTCCTAATTTTAAAGGGAAATATTTTGAAGCTATTTTTGCATTATTATATGTCAACATTTGATAAGCTTCATCAGGTGAAAAGCTAAATGGTTTTACTTTTCTATGATTCTGGAGTAGCCAAGAGGTATATACTTCTTTTGTCATATCCATTCCCATACCATCAGTACCCAATCCTGGTCTTATTCCCATATCAAACATTTCAATAATTGGTGCAACTCCAACTGCATTGTTCATATTTGACCTTGGATTATGAACAACATTAGTTTTTGTACTATACAAAATATTCAAATCGTTCTCATTCAAATGAATACAGTGAGCAGCAATTGTCTTTTCACTTAGAATTCCTCTTTCCTTTAATCTACTAACAACAGATTTTCCATATTTTTTCTTACTATCATTAACATCAATTTTTCCTTCAGCCAAATGTATATGAAAACCAGTTTTGAATTTCCTTTCTTTCTCAGTACAGAGTTTCAAAGTATCATCTGATAATGTAAAAGATGCATGTAAACCAAAAGATGCTGATATCAATGGATTTTTATTATTATTACACCATTCTATATGTCGTATATTTTCATCAATCCCTTCTAAAGCAGAATCTTTTCCATTGCGGTCTGAAACCTCATAGGATAAACAACCTCTAAGACCTATTTTGCTTAGAGCTTCAGAGATTATTTTTAAGCTGTTCATGCAAAAATTTGGACTTGCATGATGATCAATTATGGTAGTAGTTCCAGCTTTCACTGCATCTACTGCTGAAATTAAAGCACTGTAATATACATCATCTTCATTTAATGCTAAATCAAGTTTCCACCAAATTTCCTGTAATATTTCCAAGAAATTAGTAGGAAGTTCTCCCACGAGTGGCATCCCTCGTGCAAATGCACTATATAGATGAGAATGAGCATTGATAAAGCCTGGTAAAATTATCCCTCCGTCAGCATCAATTATCTCAACAACATCTTTTTTACATTTAACTAAAAGATCAGATGATAAGCCAATTTTTACTATTTTACCCTCTTCAATTAATACTGCTCCATCCTCAATTATTCGATTATTCTCATCTAAAGTAATCACAGTTCCATTAATTAAAATTAATTTACACATATTTACACCACTCTTGCTTTTTTGATTGACATCTCCTTCTATTAAAATTTTCTGAACATTACAATATTATTCTCCTATAAAAATTAAAATTATAAAACAATTTTTACTTTCCTGATACTAAATTTATTATTTTTCTTAACCATGAAATATATGGTGCTTCATGTTTTTTAACCATTAGAACTGAACATAGAGCTTTATTGGCAACATAATCTGGTATCGACCCAAAAAGGAATTTCTTCAGCCTCCACTCTTCACTTGCTCCTATAATTATTAAATCATATTTTCCTATCTTAGCTTCAGCGAGAATTCCTTTAACAACAGATTTATAATTACAAATCGAGAGGGATATATTTTTAAGAACTTCCTCTGTAAATATTTGACTAATCCAATTATTTAATTTTTCAAGTTTTTCCTCTTTTTTCTCTTCATCTCTTGGTGTTTTTATATGAATTGCTGTAATTTTACAATCACAAGCTTTTAAAATATCCTCGGCTAATCTTAAGCTTAATTTGCAATGTGGACCTTTAGAAATCGGGACTAGGATTTTTTTTATTTTATTCAATCCTTTGTCCATTAGAACAGCTACATCACAATTACTTTTTTCAATAACGTCTTTGGCTGGATTCTCATATATTCTATGAAAAGTAATGGGACCTCCCCATCCTAAAATAATTATTCTGGGGTTAATCTCTCCGGCTATAGAAAGAATCCCTGAAGTTATACCATATGCAGCTTGTAGAATTGAATGTATAGAAATATTCTTCCTTTCAGCAAGATTTTCTACTATATGTAATATTTTGTTATAATGTGGCTTTTTTAATATATATTTTTGAGCTGCAGATATTGAAATATTTTGAGATACTTCAGCAATCTTAAGAGCAGTAACAGTTAACTTTTCATTACCTCTTGCAATAAAACCTGCTAAACTTATCAGACTCTTAGCAGTTTTGGGATTTTTGACTGGTACTAATATTTCATTTCTTTCACTTATACCCATTCTTTCTGTAAACACTTCCTTTATTCTTTTAAACTCTTTATCTTCTTTAATTAATTTTCCTATTAATCCTTTTACATTTGTTCTTTCTCTTCCATAAGCATAATATAAAATAATGCTTCCTAAGATTATACTGAAACCTATAATCTTAGATGCGTTATTCATCATTGTAAGAACAAATAGACTTAATGCTATTCCTATCAAGGAAAGCCAGGGATAAAATGGGGCATAGAATATTGGTTTATACCAGTTCAAATTAGCACGTCTAAAAATAATAAGACTTAGATTTAACATTGCAAATGAGACTAAAAGTAAAGTGCTTGAAACCTCAGCTAATATTTCTATCTTACCTGTAAGCGACAATAAAACTGCTAAAGCTCCTGTTATTACAATTGAGTGTGAGAGAGTAATATGTTTTGGATGAATGTAATTGAACCAATTAGGTAAAATTTTATCCCTTCCCATAGCATAATTAATTCGAGATGAGGTTATTATTGCGGCATTAGCTGAGGATGCAGTTGCAAGAAGTGCCGCAACAGATATAAATAATTTACCTAATTTACCCATGGACTTACTCGCTACTTCTACTATAGGATCTTTTATACTCCCTATCATGTTATATGGCAATACACCTGTTATAACTAATAATACTAAACCATATAGAATCATAACAACTACGACTGAGCCAACAATAGCTAATGGAATATTTCTGCCAGGATTTTTAATTTCCTCAGCAATTGTTGAAATTTGTTCAAAACTGACAAAAGATACAATAATTAACCCTATAATTCCAATAACTACCCCCCAACCATAAGGCATGAAAGGTTTATATAAATTGGTATCTACTTTATTAAAACCAAGATAGATAAATATTATAAGTATAGCTATTAAAAATATAACGATATATTTTTGAAGTAATCCAGTTATCCGGGTTCCATGGTAATTTAAAAAAATAAATATAATTCCTGCAAAAATAGCTCCTAATATAGGATTTATTGGAATAAAATAGCTAAGATAGTGACCAAAAGCATGAAGGTTAAATGCAGCAAAAAAAATGAGTCCTAACCAATTTCCAGGTCCTACTATTGACCCAGCTAAAGGTCCAAAGGCACGTGATATATAAGTGAAGCTGCCACCTGCTTTTGGTATAGCTGTTGCTATTTCTGATAGTATAAAAGCTGTTGGTATACATATTAACCCTGCAAAAATAAATGAAAGGATTGCAGCAGGTCCAACTCTTTCAGCAGCATTAGCTGATAAAACAAAAATTCCCGCACTTAACATTGACCCTAATCCAATAGCTAAAGCCTCTATTAATCCAAGTTCTCTTAATAGATGAATTTTTTCTTTCTTTTCTTCCATTTTATATTTGAAAATTTCTCAATTCTTATATTACTTGTGCAAAAGATATAAAAATCATTTTATTTCTTAGAATTTTCCAGAAGGAGCCCATAAAAAATTATTTTTTAAATCTAATATTTTGAATTTCAAATATTTAATATGATTATTTATGTATACTTTCTAAATAAGGCTTTAAAAGAGACCTGAATTCATCATAGGAAGGAAATTTACCAGAAAGAATCTTCTTATCATTTATAAATATGAATGGGAGAGAATCATAACCCTCGTCTATAATTGTCTGTCTTACATATTCTGGTAAATCAAATCTATTTAGTTTAACTATATTCCTTTCAATATCTATAAAATTTCCTAATTCTTTTTCTAACATTTTTACTATATTGCTTTTTGAGATAAGCATATTTCTTATTTCTTCAGCGGAATAATCACTACCAACACCTATATTTGGTTTACAACAAACATTTCCGAAGGGATCTCCTTCCCAAATCTCTACTTTTATCTTTTCTTTAAAATAAAGATTATTATTATCCATTTATTTAAAAAACTATTTTTAATATTTATTAAAAATTTATAAATCATTAAAAAATTAATTTAAAAACAAAAATATTCTACCACAAATATTGACAAATAAATTTTATCTTATATAATAAATAAAGTTTTATATAAATCTATTTTTATTTATAAAGAATTATTATGAATAAATTAAAAAAATTTCTCAAAATAGTATCAAATGAATCAAGACTTAAAATACTTTTACTGCTTTTAGATGGAGAAAAATGTGGATGTGAAATAATCCCTAAGATGAATCTCAGTCAACCACTTGTCTCTTACCATTTAGGCATTCTCAAAAGTAGTGGATTTATTAAAAACAAATGGATTGGTAGAAAAAACATTTACTACGTTAATAAAAAAAAGCTTGAAGAATTTAAAAAGCTTTTTAATGAGACTTTTACTTTAAAAATGTAGAAAGATATAAAGAAGCTATTAAATCACTTTATGTCCTTTTTTTGATGCTTTATATAAACTTAAAATGATATATAGAATAAAAATTTATAAAAAACTTTATTTTTATTAATTATATTGATAGGAAATTATAATGGATAACAAAGAAATTAAAAGATTAATAGACATCATAACCCCTGAAAATATAAAAGAAATTGTTCTTGATATTGATGATAAACAAGAAAATATAAATAAGGGCTCAGTCGATATTTTTGATTTATATTTAAGGTTGATAAATAAAAAAGAATTAACCGCTGAGGATTCTAAAATATATCCTATATTAAGACCTATAATTTTAAAAAATATTGAGAAGATATCTGAATTTAAATTTATTGAAGGTGCATGTTGTATGCCCGATGAGATATTTATTTTGAAATAAGCAATTTTTCTTGAAAATTGGGGGGTATAAATGCAAAATTATATTCTAATTTTATTAAAAGCAGGATTTGAAAGCTTGATTGAATATATTTCAGCTCATGTTTTATTCTGTCTAATTCCTGCTTTTTTTATTGCTGGCGCATTAAGTGCACTAATTCCAAAAGAAATTATAGTTAAGTATTTAGGAAGAAGGACAAATAAGATTATCTCTTATACTTTTGCTTCGATTAGCGGTCTATTAATTGCTGTTTGTTCTTGCACTATACTACCACTTTTTGCTGGAATTAGAAAAAGAGGGGCAGGTCTTGGACCAGCGATAACATTTCTTTTTGTGGGCCCATCAATCAACATACTTGCTATAACCCTTACAGGTACTATGATTGGGTGGGATATTGCCATTTCCAGATTAATCTTAGCAATAATTTTCGGAGTTATCATTGGTTTAATTATGGCATTTTTTTTCAGAAAAGGTGAGGAACAACTTGGTGAAGAAAATTTAAATTTAAAATCAAAAAATCTACCTCCAAGAATCCTAACTTTCATAATAACATTAGTATTAATACTTTTAGTTGGAACAGCAAAATTTCCAGCTCAATTGAAATATATTTTAATATCAATTTTAACATTTACCTTAATAATGATAGTTATCTTTTTATTAAAAAGAGAAGAAGCAATAGCTTGGCTTAAAGAGACATATTTCTTTACTAAATCTATCATTCCATTGCTTTTAATAGGTGTTTTTTTATCAGGGATTGCTACAAAGATCATTCCTAAGGAATTTGTTAGTAACTTAGCTGGGAAAAATAGTTTGTTATCAAATTTTGGTGGTGTTTTATTTGGAATATTTGTATACTTTCCCACTTTAATAGAGGTCCCCGTTGCACAAACTTTCCTAAAATTAGGTATGGCAAAGGGACCCTTAATTGCATATCTTTTAGCAGATCCAGAACTTTCTATTCAGAGCATTTTAGTCACATCTAGGATAATTGGAAAAAAGAAAGTTGCAATTTATGTGATACTTGTAGCCATTTTCTGCACTATTGCTGGGTTAATTTATGGCTTTTTTACATCTATTAAATTCTCTTGAATTATGCTTTCAGCAATATTAACTATTAAATTTGTTATAAGAATTTAGAAGAGAGGAGAAATGATTATAAAAGTTTTAGGACCAGGATGTATGAAATGTAAAACTTTAAAAAAATTGGTAAAAGGGGTATTAGAAGAGAAGAAAGTCGAGGCTGAGATTATTGAGGTAAAAGACTTTGCAGAAATATTAAAGTATCCTATTACATTTACACCAGGTTTAGTAATTAATGAAGAAATCAAAATTCAGGGGAAAATACCCTCAAAGAATGAGCTAATAAAAATTTTTGAGGAATACTGTTAATTAATTTTAATTATATACACATTCAAAAGAAAGAATTAATTTAATAAGTTTTAGATTTTTACTTCTATTGTCATTTTTAAAAGTGTAATTTTCCCAAAATTTTTTTAACTTCTTTTAGATTTGGTTTAATATAATGAGGTTTTTTAACTGCTTTTAAAGCAGAGTCTATATCCTTTAATCCACTTCCAGTAACAAGAACAACTACTATTTCATCCGATTTTAATCTCTTTTCCCTTGACATCTTGAGTAATCCAGCAAATGCAGCTGCACCAGCTGGTTCAGCAAATATTCCGGTTCTTCTAGCCAAAATTCGCATAGCTTCTAATATCTGTTCATCCGGTACTGACTCTACAAATCCATTTGATGCTCTGATGTGAGATATGGCCATTTCACCATTGCGAGGTCTACCAACTGAAATGCTATCTGCTATTGTATTAGGCTTTATACTTTCGATTTTATCTCCCCTTTTCATTGCTAAATAAATGGCATTTGAACCTTCGGCCTGAACACCAATTAACTGGGGCATCTTTTTTAAAATACCTATCTTCATTAAGTCATAAAAACCTTTATATACCCCGGATATGATACAACCATCTCCTACCGGAACAAAGACTTTATCAGGAATGTTAAAAGAGAGTTGGTTAGCTATTTCAAGTGACACTGTTTTTTTACCTTCAATAGTAAAGGGGTTATATCCAGTATTTCTGTTATACCATCCAAATTTTTTAGTTGCTTCTATCGAAAGGTCAAACGCATCATCATAACTACCATCTACTGCAAATACCTCTGCTCCATACATGAGAAGCTGGGTAATCTTTGCTTCAGGAGCAGTTTTGGGAACAAATATATA
>JAGMBY010000024.1 GCA_023129485.1 Actinomycetes bacterium
CTTTCGGGGGATACCAAAAAAGAGGTTAACCAAGCACACTTGGTTGCCCGAACCTAAAATTACTGTATATGGATTTATTACCGGCTCAATATCTATACACTCTTTTATAAGTTCAACTCGCCTAAAAAGGACAATAATAATATCCAGCACTTCTTGTTCGTTAAACTTCTTATTTGCTCTGCTCCCATTATATACATTACAAAGAATATCATACCCATCCGGAATTATGTACTTAAACCAATAAAATTTTTTTCCTCCTTCAACGCTAACAAAAAAATCTGAGAGAGAACTTAATTTCCTTGCTTCTAACTCTCCTTTAATATATTTTATGTCTTCTTTTGCTATTTTTCCCCTAAAAAATATAGATTCTTTAAGAATCTCTTCTTCAACAGCTTCAAGTATAAAATTCTTGTTTGCCGTTTTATCCTTCATAATCCAGCTTTTGTACCCACCCTGTCTTTTATGCTCTTTGCTTGAAAGATCTTGTATTTTTTCATATTTTTTAGCTTGGTCTCCTTTGCTCAACCACTTATAAACTGTTGATGATTGACTTAATTCATCAATTTTCCATTCTTGTACTGCTTCTTGAAGTGTATCGCGTAACCAATTAGATTCCAGCTTGTTTATACTATCTTCCATTACCAGTTGATAAGCTAATAAAAGGTCTCCTCTTTTAATTACCTCTTTTTCAATTTTATCTAAAGAAGAAACTATTAACTGGCGAATTAGTAACGCTTCTTCACTTGAAAACAACATAATCAGAGATTCTTCAAAATCTTCAGGGCACATTATAAAAATAAACTCAAGGAAAATGTAATAATCTTTTATGTTTATTTTATCAATTCTTTTTAATTTATTTTTAATAAGTCTAGCTAAATTTTTGTCTCCGTTTTTTATCGTTGCTTTTATAATTGCATTAAAAATGCTATTGAAATATTTTTCGGCTAACTCAAGAAAAGACCTTTTGGCCTCATTACTTTTTACTACGACTAAATAAGTTAAAGATTTCTCTATCACATATAGACTTTTCTCTCTTGGAAGAGTCTCTAGTATAACCCTAAGATATTTTATTTTACATAGTTTAGAGATAACTGAATAAGCTGTCCCTCTTAGAATATAAGATGACCTGTCTTTAATAAAATCTTCCAAAAGAGTTTCAACCCACTGTGGAATATCTCTAGAGGTAGTAAGCATTAATAAGCATAATACAGTTTTAATATACGAACATTTATGTCTTGAAATAATACTGGTTAGATCAATATAATTTTTAATTAGAACTTGAAGAACGATTACTAAATGCTGAGGCTTTAATATATATTCTTCCAATATCTTCTTACTAAGATTGATTGCTAATTCACTTAACTCAGACTTTATTTTCTCTTGCATTCTTAAATAGTATGACAAATGCTTTGCAACGTCTTCAAGATCATAATCTGTTAGTTCTTTCATCCTAAATAATTCAATTAATTTAGTTTCTAAAAATTGTGAAGATATTAATTGTTCACTATAAGTTTTCCTTACAAATAATCCTGCCATGCCATACTTCATTTCTCCAAGAAAATCCAGTAAAGGTTCATTTTTTATTATAGAGCAAGGGGTTGTAGTTTTTTCAGGATTTAATTCAAGCTTGATTGAAGTCAGATAGTCTTCAAGTATTTTCTTGACTTTTTCTACTTGGCCTTTGTTTTCACAAAGAATAACCATATCGTCCACATACCGTATATAATCATAAGAATTCTTTTCGATAAGTTGATCTAATTCATTTAAATAGATATTTGCAAAAAAAGCAGAGAAGGCTGGCCCTTGCGGTATACCTTTTGGAATAAGGATAGGAGATTTTTCTTCACCATTTATATCATCGATATATGGATTATCCAGAAATTTTTTTAAAATGCTACAAATTTCGTTGCTAATACCGATTTTATCGAACATTAAATCATAAAGTCTAATCCTATCTATTTCATCATAAAAATGTAAAATATCAGCCTTAATGTAATGAAAATATTCGGGTTGATGTAAGAAACTTGTAACTCGTTTTTTTCTGTTTTGCCAAGCAGATTGCCAGTTATAGAAAATCGAGTTACCTGTTTTCCCTTCTATATCAAGCCTATAGCCAAGACAAGAATTATTAGAAAATGTTTTTTCAAACATAGGGCCTATAATGTTAACTATTGCCTGTATTACTACGTAATCTCGCGGATGCAGAAATGTCATACGACGATATTCGAAACCATTTTTTATTCTTTTTTTAGGCACCCCATATAAGCGATATGGTTGGGGAGAATAAACGAGATTCCTGAGTTCAAACCGAAGGGTTTCTACATTCTCCTCTAAATGTTCTTCAAAATATTCAAGAGCTTGTAGATCAAAAAAAGGTTCGTTTGCCTTTGAATACTCTTTTATTTGCTCCCAAGCACGGTAAAGATTAGACTTTGTGTATACACTCTCAAATTTTGGAATATCCACTTCCCA
>JAGMBY010000025.1 GCA_023129485.1 Actinomycetes bacterium
ATGAAACGTGGATTAGGCTTCTTAGCTGGACGAAAGGTCAAAAACCCAGTGAAAGACTTGCATCTCACATTCTGAGAGCCGATGGGTATAAATCTATAGATCCTTCACATCCATTAGGAGGGCAGGATGGGCTAAAGGACTTAATAACTATAAAAGACAATATTAAATGGATAGGAGCTGCCTACTTTCCAAGAGGTCAGAAGAGTTTTTCCGAAATCAAGGGCAAATTCAAAAATGATTTGAAAGGAATTGAAACAAATAAAGTAAGTGGAATGGTTTTCGTTACTAACCAAGAGTTAAATCTTGGAGAAAGAAGAGAATTAAAGAAACTTGGAAAACCAAACACGATTGAAATTTATCATTTGGAGCGAATAGCAAATATACTCGATACACCAGAAAACTACGGTATTCGTCTTGAATTTTTGGACATTGAATTAACAAGAGAAGAACAATTATCATTTTTTGCAACAAGAGATCAAAAATTGTTTCAATTAAATGAAAAACTTGAAATGCTAATGACTGATTATAATGCATTCAAAAAATCTTTCAAGTATGACGAGAGTACCGAGATTTTCAAAGAAAGGACCACAGAGGAAATATATTCCATAATTGACGAGTTCACAGACAAAATTTGGTACGATAGACATCAAATGTTGAAACGCATGGTTGAAAAAAAGCAATCCAAAGTAGATCCTAAAATATGGAAAGGTGCCCTACGGGCAGAAAAGATGCTCGAAGAAAAATACGGGATTGAAAATCTTAGCCCACATGGTGATTTTGAATGGGGAATGCTCAATGGCAAGCTTTCTGCTCTTCGGTGGGTTGTTGGTTTCGAGTGGGGTATGCTGGATACATAAGAAAACATATGATATTTTACTTTTAAATTATATAAATAGGGAAGGTTGCCAAGTCAATAATTCGGTAACTTTTAGCGGAAAACCTATGGGATTTGAGGAGTTTCTTAACCAGATGGATGAGGTTTTAGGTATTATTATGGATAGATGTCCTAAAGGAAGACATCGTAAAAGGGAAAGCTAAACCATAGAAAAAATAGGATGTATCCCTATTTTCCAAGTATAGTGTTTAGGAGTAATTTATAAAATATGGAACTAAAAGAAAGTGTAATAAAAAAAATTCAAATGGCAATTTCATTATATGAATTAGGAAAAGATAATTTTAAAATATCAATGGATGTCAAAAGTAAAGCGGTTGGAATAATTCTATTACAGGATGCAGTAGAGATATTTTTATCTGCCATATGTGAGCATTTAAATCTAGAAATGTCTGGCCAAGAAAATTTTTATAAATATATTGATAAAATAGAAAAAGCTAAAGAATATCCATTGCCATTAAAAAAACAGATGATTATTTTAAACAAACAGAGAGTAAATATAAAACATTTTTGTATTTTACCAGACATAGAAGAGTGTAAATATTTTGATAATGATGTTAAGTTATTTTTTTCAGAATTGAGTTTAAGGTTTTTAAACAAAGATATTGATTCAATATCTCTAGTTGATTTAATTGATAATAAGAACTTAAGAAGATATCTTAAGAAAGCAGAGAGTGGCTTAGAAAAATGCAGATATAAAGATTGCCAAATTAATTGTAGAAAAGCATTATATATGATTTTTGAAGAACCATACGATATTCGCTATGTAGAGGAGGAATCTAATTTAGATGTATTATTTTCTTTTCATCAAGACAAAAGGGGATATCAGGAAGAAATTGATAAAAAAGTATTTAACCCTATTGATTTTATTGAAGTAGATCAGAAAAAAATAAAAAATGAATTAATAGAAATGGGAATTGAGTATCTCACTTTTAAAAATTTAATGATATTAACTCCTAAAATGTATTACTATAAAGAGAAAAATAAATGGGTAATAATGGAAGATTTTCTCAATATAAGAGAATATAATAGAGAAAATGCTTATTATTGCCTTAAAAATTCAGTAAATATTATTCTTAAAATACAAAGATATAAAAATAAAGCTAAATGGTCGAGAGAAGGAGGTAGCGTTAAAGCAATAAGTGGTATACAGGCAAATGTATATAAGAAAGCTTCAAAAAAAAGTAATATAGAGCATATTTTAAAAAGTACATTAGAATACTCTTTTCTTATTGAATTTAAAATAAAAAGTCTCGATGATGATAGTTATTTCTATTCAATTGCTGGGGATGAGAGTAGTAAAGGATTTGGATATCTAGGTATCTCAGGTTATTTATGTGAAGATGATTTAAGCAAAGAGTTTATTAAAAAATTTAACTCTTCTACTAATTAAAATTATCTAAACATAAAATGAAACTAAAAAATTTGCCTAATAGGACAATAGGATCGGACACCTATTTTTCTAATAAAAATTAGAGGGGCTATTTTAGAAAATGAAAAGTAAATATTTTTTAAATAAAATAGTGACACATCCCATTTCTTAGATAATTAATATTTTTCTTTTAAATTAGATAAATAGGAAAGGTGTACCAAATCAATAATTCAGTAACTTTTTGCGGAGAATCTATAGGATCTGAGAAGTTTCTTAACTAAAATGAGAAACTTTAGGTATTATTATAGATAGACATCCTAAATGAAGACCTCGTAAAATGGAAAGCTAAAACATAGAAAAAATAGGATGTGTTGTCCCTATTTAAATTCTACATAAGGAGAAAAATACATGGTCAAAAGTAATATTATTGACAATTTGATTGAAAAACTGATAATGCTCCCAAAAGAAACAGAATGGGTGGAATTTAAAAAAGATAATTTTAATCCTGACTTGATTGGAAAGTACATTTCTGCTCTTTCTAATTCTGCTTGTTTGCAATATAAAGATTATGGTTACCTTTTATTTGGAATAAAGGATAAAACTCACAAAGTGATAGGTACCAAGTTTAAGCCAAAAGAATGTAAAATAGGAAATGAGGAACTTGAAAACTGGCTTCTCCGAAAACTTCAACCACGAGTCGATTTTAAAATTATTGAGCATGTTTATAGTGATATGCCTGTTGTAATTTTTAAAATTGATCCTACATATAATACTCCAATAAAATTTGATAATATTGCTTACATTCGAGTTGGTACATATATGAAAAAATTAAGTGAATATCCTGAAAAAGAACGGAAGATATGGAAATGGATTGATGTTTCACCCACAACCAAGACCAAGAAAGCTGTAATAGAAGCAGAAGGTGAAAAGGAAGCTAAGCCCGAAGAGGAAGAAGAAAAGGGGCTCTGGGATTTTGTTGTAGATGGAGAGAAGTCCCTCAAGGATATCACTGAATGTATGGAACGAATGACAAAAGCAACAAAAGAAATCAGCGAGAAGGTGAAACAGCAAACGGTGGAAGTGCAGAAAATCGCACAAAGCGGAGTGCCGGGTACCGCTTCTCGGATTTACAAGCTCACTACTACAATAGCAATGGACATGACTCAGTACGCAAAAAAACTTGAGGAGGAACAACCCAAGTTTCATAGTAGTTGGGAATCATTTGATGAAAATATTACTGGTCTTCTGCAAACCACACGGATACACGATGATAAGGACAAAGAAGCGGGTCTCAAGTTTCGCTCCCAAGTGGACGATCTTCGGTCATCGGTTAGGAATGCCTTAAAAGGGGTACGGAAATACCGAGAATCTATTGCAAACTTAAAAAGGATCAGTCGAGCTTTGAACCAAGCATCTAAGAGGACAGTTTACGTACTTGATTTGTTAATCTCTGATCTGGAGGGGGCAGACTCATATTGCATAAAAGTATTGACTCTGCTCGATGAAAAGATCGAACAAGAAGTTTAGCATCTTATGAAAGTGTGGCACAGATGTTTAGCAGCGGATAAAAGGGAAACCAAAATTTCCTCTAAATTACCTTGAGCAACTTCTTTTATCTGCGAACCGCCATATGCCATTGAATAAATAGACACATCCCATTTTCTTAGATAACTAATATTTTACTTTTAAATTAGATAAATAGGGAAGGTGTGCCAGGTCAATAATTCGGGAACTTTTAGCGGAAAATCTATAGGATCTGAGGAGTTTCTTAACCTGATGTTTGAGGCTTTAGATATTATTATAGATAAACGTCCTAAAGAAATACCTCGTAAATGGAAAGCTAAACCATAGAAAAAATAGGATATACCCCTATTTTCTTAATAAATACAGTAAAGTTAGATCATTTTTATAAGAAGTTTTAATTATATAAATAAAAGTAAAAGAAA
>JAGMBY010000026.1 GCA_023129485.1 Actinomycetes bacterium
GGGATGTGTCTATTTATTTTAATTTATACATTTCTCATGTTATTTATCATTTTCTCTTTGTTTTTCAACATCTTGAAGAGGCTCTAACCATTTCCACAACTCTGAAAAAGATAAATCTTTTGGAATTGGATTATTATTTATAAATTTCGTATAAAAATATTGATTTATATAAGCTTCGCCCGTTCTTCTGGGATGATTTGCTATCCAAGATTCATAGAAACTTCGATGAACATCATAGTGATGAGTATGCATGAAAGGTTTCCATGTGTTATACAAAGTATCCTCTGATTTAATATCAATTATTTCTGTTTGTTCCATTTCTCTGCTTTCGATTTCACCCCAAGCCAACTTCATAAGCTCTATTGCACTCACATCAGATTTAGGTGCACTATATCCAAAGATTGTAATCATGAAAGCATTCCTTAAATTATATTGTAATTCCTTCCATTGCAAACCGATAAATCTATCTACATGATAATCTTTCTTATTGATTGGATACAGTAGCTTAGTGGGTTTTAGTGCTTCACCACAACGGCTACAAATATTCCCATTGATTCCTGCAATTCTGTCTTTTTCACAATAGCCCGCTTCAACATTTCCATGTAAAAACAGTAATCGAGGAAGCATAAATCTGGAAGCGTTTCTTTGGTAAGTTTGGATTAAAAAAGGATCCCAATTAAATGTAGCGACGATATCCTTGTCTCTTAACGAAAGAAGCAAATGATCATAGATGGTGGGATTATCAGTAATTTGCATTTGCTTAAAATACGTGTAAATTCTTTCTTCTAATTTACTCCTGAGTTTATCATGTTCTTTATTTTTGTAAAGTTTACTATAGATATCTTCAAAATTATCTGACTTAAAGTTTATATGTGAGTCATGCAACAAATCACCTAACTCTAAAATCTCTACAAAATTATCCATTAAAGGGATTCTTTGGCTGTATTTGTCTCCGTTAGGCAATGCTGCGCGGCTTGCTCCGGCTCCTAAAATTACAACATGAGGTTTTCTCATTTTTATTTGATTGATTTCATTTTGTATTGAAATTTCCATTTCCATATTCTAAAAACCTCACTCACAACAAATTAATTACGCAATAATTTAATCGGGACACATTCTATTTTTTCTATGGTTTAACTTTCCATTTTGCGAGGTCTTTCTTCGGGACGTCTATCTATAATAGTACCTAAAGCCTCAACCATCCGGTTAGGAAAGTCCGCAGGTCCTATAGGTTTTCCGCTAAAAGTTACCGAAATATTGAGCATGAACAACCGTCCCTTGATATATTTTTATTTTTTAATTAGAAACCCATTTGATTTCTCCTAACCAATCTTACTATCAATTTCTGCACTGATTTCCTCAAAAAATCTCTCGTCAATTGGATATTCACAAAGACCTTCACGAAGAAAGACAATATCATAATAATGTCCAGATGGGTTTAACCAATATTTGGAATGACCTTTAACTGGATCTAAATAAAGATTTCCAAAATGATTCCTTAAAAAATCGCGGATATTTTTTCTTACAAACGGATCTTCATATCCTAATTCAATTGCAACAGCAATGGGATCTTCTCCAACAAAAGAATTAACACCTTCCTTCGTCGCCATTTTTTTACCAACATCTACAAAAATTTTAATGACTTTATGCTGATCCTTTTTACAAGAATTACAATTTTCATGAAAATGATGCCTAAAGGTCAGGCTTCCCTCTTGGCATTCAAATTCCCAATAAGGTTTATTTATGAAATTGGTTCCGATAGCAGAGGCAACAATTTTAAGATTTCGGATACGATGAGGGGTTCGAGACAGTGGCTTTGTATGATAACATGCCCCAGTAAATTCATTTTGTAGTTCATCAAAGATACTCATATTTCCTCCTATATTTATTCATTAGTTAATGATTATATTTATCTTATATGTTATAAATTGTGATTAATTAAAATAGGGACATCCTATTTTTTCTATGGTTTAGCTTTCCATTTTACGAAGTCTTCTTTAGAACGTCTATCTATAATAATACCTAAAGCCTCAACCATCCGGTTAAGAAACTCCTCAGATCCTATGGTTTTCCGCTAAAAGTTACCGAATTATTGAGCTAGTACATGTGTCCCTTCGTAATGACTTTCTGGTTTTATTATATTCCTTATATTCGTCATATCAAATGCCTCTTTGTATTAATTCAATCTTCAATTGATACCAACGCCCGAAGTCCACGATTTCGGACAATGTTTGAGCATTTACGAACTCGCCAAAGGCGAGTTAGGCGAAGTGAAGCAAAGCTGTGAGTGCCGTGTTAGACGATACAAGCTATCCTATTATTTATTAACGGGCTTCATTTTTTTCGGATCAAAATATGGTGGGACGGGTCTCAATCTTCGGGATAGAAATCTTTTTATAACTTCAATTCTACCCTTCCAATATGCGACTTCTACTAAATTCATTCTTCTTGTATGCTCTTTTAATACACCCAAATTTTCTTTAAATTTATTTTCTAATGTTTCAAAAGTAACGCCAAATTTACATTGTCCTATAATATAATCTAATTCATGTATCACGCCATCTTGATACATAGAAGAAGCAAACCCCTTATCTGTACTTTGAGAAGTTGATAAATGTATTTCTGTTATTAACTCTCTTTGTTCTGCATAAAATTGAATAAGTTCTGGATTTGGAATAATTCCTTCTTTTTTCAATTCATTTTCTAACTCACGCATAAAGGCGATGGCACTTAATTTTAATATCTTAACTCCACGTTTACTCCAATTTTTAATTACTTCTTCTGAGGGTTGTGGGTCTATAGCATAAGATAGCCTAGCAAAATCACCTAGATTATTTAAAAGTTGATCAAATATAATATGAACATCGGGGTCACGCATACTATAACCCACAAATATAAAAGTTTTGGTAGCCATTAGGTCTTTTAATTTAGTAAATATGGGATTCTTTGATCTTTCTTTAATGCAATTTGAGTAATCATTAGAAGTGGCAACAATAGTATATGGTCTAGTTACACATCCGTGAATCTTTAATATTTGTCTTTTATTATCATCCCAGAATGGTATATCTATGTCTTCAACCATAGGTACCAATACATTTAATTCTCTTTCAAAGAATGGATCCCAATTTGTTGTAACTACAATTTTAAAATAAGGTATACTGGCTACATACCTATGAAACATAGTAGTGGACATATAAATTTCACCATACTCTGAAAAATCCTCTATCCTATTTATAATCACTCTTATTAGTCGATTTTTTCTACCCCCATCTAAATTATCACAGTAGTACTGCATCAATTCAGGAAAAGAAGGTTTCTTTTTCTTCTTTGGATGTTTACTTATTCTTTTAATTATTTCATAAAGAGTTGGTTTTCCATATATTCCTCCTTCTGTAGATATACCTGCACCTGCAAAAAGAATACAATTATTCGATCTTATTTCACTATATAATTCTTTGGGTATAATCATTTTCTCCATAGCTCGTTTCGTTTAATGTCTCACGTATTTGCGAAGTGCCGAAGGCATTTGGTTGAGCGTAGCAAACCACAAACATCGTGTTGAGACTGTCGGAAAAGTCATTTTGATAAAGTCTAATTCTCTCTAAATAGTTATTTTTTAACATCTAATCCTAAATTATTATTTTGTTAGACTCACATAGAATCCATATCTGTATGTATTCCCTGATATTTTAGCCATATCACATCCCATAATCTCCAATTTTCCCAATATTATGCACTATACAATATAGCAACCACTGAATATTTACCTTTACTTTCCCTCGCAATGTAAGGTAATCCATCCTTTTTTATATCTGTATGTTTGCAAAAACAGGTTCTACTATTTTCATCCTTTCGCTGTAAATCTGTCGCCCTTCCTTTGAATAAGTTACCGGCGTCAAATCTTTATTCTTGACAAATAGTTTGATTAACTGTCAAGAATAAAGATTTGACGCCATTCATTACTTAATCTTACCAGGCAGGATTTCCACCTGCTAAATATCACGACCTAAGCCTGGCTGCACGTACAACCGTCCCTTTTACATGAATATTTTACCCTGATAGCATACAAATATAGAGACCTGATCACGAATAGGAATATTAAGGTTTTATTAGAAAATTTTGTAGTTGTTTAATAATTAATGGTGAAGCTGTCGATAAA
Source organism: Actinomycetes bacterium (assembly GCA_023129485.1). Taxonomy (GTDB): domain Bacteria; phylum Actinomycetota; class Humimicrobiia; order JAHJRV01; family JAHJRV01; genus JAHJRV01. The sequence goes on from JAGMBY010000026.1 coordinate 4,160, forward strand.
CCTAATTGAATTATAGTTAGAAAATTACATGAAAATAGATTTAAACCTTTATAATCTAAATATTCTTTCCTTAATAAATCTAATTTAAAATATTTAAAAAGTTGATCTTCAATATTGTTATTATTATTCTCAATTTCCTTTTTTAATTTTTCATATTTTTCTTTTATATTTGATAATACTTCTATTTTTCTTGTTTTAATTCTAAAATGCAAAAACAATGTAGGTAATATATAAGATATTAATATAAAAAAAGCAGCAAGAATAAGGAAAAAAGTGATATGAGGTGCAATTTGTATTTCATATGACATAACTTGAAAAGCAATTGGAAAGAAGAGAGAACCAGTAGCAAAAAATGTAGTTGTTGTTAAAATAAAGTTATTTATAAACTTTAATCCTCCAAATTCATCTACTGCCAGAGGATCTATAAATAAATTATGTTTAGATATTTCATATATTAGCAAAATTGTAACAATAACACCCATGAATCCTGAACTTCCTAAAATGATAGCCCAACATATTGCAATAAGAAAATACCAGTAATGAAAATCATTAGGTCCAAAAATACCTGCGTTAGTAAGAACCGGCGTTGATTTAAAATATATATAGTATACAAAAGGCAAAAGAATAATTACTATATACCAAAAATATTTTGAAAAAATTTTATGATATTTTGAAAAAATTTGCTCAGTTAATTTTTTTTCTTTAATAATTTTTTGTAAACCTAATATAAAATTATTGTTTAGACTATTTTTGTATTTCCATATTAACCATGGCCCGATATTAAGCCAAAGTAATGCAAATAAATATCCCCAGAAAATATCTTTTGCTATAAATTTACTTCTAGCAGAATAAAAATTAATGAAGCTAATGTCAAAAATTAGTCCAAATAGTATTATGCTTGTTAAAAATGGATTCCCAAGTATTTGTATAACTTTAAAGGGTGTATTTTTAAAAAATAAAGAAGTAGCATTTATAGCTCTAATCAAGAAATATTCTCTATAGTTTGATTTTATATTTTCCGGATAATTTTTTAGCAGTACTTGCATAACTTCTTCTCCCCTGAATTAGTTCAAGAAATGCATGATTTTTACTGTTTAATAAATTTTTAATTATCGTTACGGGAACGAATTTAATTTTTTGAAATAAAATATTTCTTAGTTTTGTGGAATATTGAAGTTCTAGAATTATATCTTTATTGATAAGTTTTATATAATCATTTTGGACATCTAAGTGTTTTTTAAAGTTTTTTTTGATAGCCAATGATGCTAGTTCGGCACTCCTTTGAGCATAAAAAATTCCTTCTCCTATTAGAGGATTTACAAAACCAGCTGCATCTCCTAAAAGAATAATATTTCCAATAGCTGGCTTTAATAAAAAATTCCCAAAAGGGATTGAATAACCTTTAATATTATTTATGTCTTTTAAGTTAATTTTTAAGATTGATAAAAAATTAGCGAAGGAATGCATTATCTTTTTTTTATTTTTTGTATGTAATCCACCAATCCCAATTATCACCTTATCTTTGTTTGGGAAAATCCAACAGTATCCATAATTTATAAAATTAAAGTAAATTGAAATATCTTTTAAATCGTGAAACATTTTAGTTCGTTTTATCTCAATTTGTAAAGTTTCAGCTAAATTGGTTTTCCATTTATCTAAATCTCCATGGGAAGAAAAAATATGTTTTCTAACAACACTGTAAACACCATCAGCCCCAATAATAATTTTTGCTCTAAATTTATTACCTTTTAAAGTAGTTACCTCAGATAAAATCTCATTAACTTTTTCTACTTTTTCACCTTGAATAATTTTAACTCCAGCCTCTTTAGCTTTCGATAAAAGAAAAGTATCATATATGCTCCTATCTACAAGATAAAAAGGAGTTTCAGTGGTATTCTTTAAAATCTGTTTTTTCTTGTAATAAAGTTTATAAGTTTTTGAAATAAAGTTGAACGTTTTATTTTTTATCAGTGATTCTTCGCTTTCTTTGTATATTCTTGTTAGAAGCTCAATTGTTTTATATGGTAGTAAGCCTCCGCAAAGCTTTGGTCTTGGAAAGTAATTTTTATCCAATAGTATTACATTAAAACCATCTTTAGCTAATATATATCCAGCAGTACTACCAGCAGGACCTCCCCCGACTATTAAAATATCATAGAGATTTTCTTTTTTAAAATTGTTTTTATTCATTTTTAAATTATCCCGTTTATTTTTTAAAATCTGAAATTATTTAGATTATAACATATTTTTCATTTTATAAAATTATTTAATAATATTTTTTAATTTCAAAATTAAATAAAAGATAAATTATGGTCGTATTTCACTTTAATTGTTATTGAGTTTTAAAAAGTAATAAAAAATAGACACCTTCTACTTTACGAGGTCTTCCTTTAGGAC
>JAGMBY010000027.1 GCA_023129485.1 Actinomycetes bacterium
TTAAAGATTATTTCTTGTTATCTGGAATTTTACTAGAACAGTTTTAAAGGAATTTCTTTGTGCAGAAGCTTTTCAATATAGTAGAAATATTAAAGATTTTTAATCATATAGGTATTCTCTAAGTTGTAGCCTAATTTGCTGTAATAGGGGCGAACACCAATTCCGGAGGTAACAGCTATTTTTTTAACACCAAATTCATTCTTAGCAATTTTTTCGGCTTTTTTCATTAATCTCTTACCCAATCCCCTATGTTGAACTCCAACTCCTCTTTTTCCTATAGGAACAACCTCACCATAAGTATGAACTTCTCTAACTATAGCTGCATTTTCTAACTCACTGATGTAGTGGGTTTCTCCTTTTAGAAAGTAGGAGGGTATTCTTAATCTAATAAATGCAAATAATTTCTCTCTTTTTTTATCCTCAAAACTTAAAAATACCTCTTTACCTTCTGAAGCATCATAGTCTTGTCTGAAAAGAACCGATTTTTTAAATTCCTCTTCAACTAATTTCTCTCTTACTTCACGACATCTAATACATGAGCAAGATAATTTCCTTTTTAACATTTCAGCTTTAACCATCTGACGGAGGTTTGTTGATTTTACACCAGCCTCTATTCTGGTTGATGGTATATCTCTAAATAATCTTGAAATCCTGACATATTTGGGTATATCTTTCTTTACTTCCATAAGGAGTGATATCAACTCATCCTTTTTATATGGAATAAATTTCTTATCTTTCCACCAATCATATAATTCACTTTCTCTAACCACTACACAAGGATATATTTTTAATTGATCAGGTTTATAGTTAGGATTTTTAAAGAGAATTTTAAACATCTCTATATCTTTTTTGATGTTTGAACCAGGTAAATTTGGCATTATATGACAATTGACTTTAATTCCAGCATCTTTTAAAAGTTTTGTGGCATATATAATCTCTTTTTGAGTATGTCCTCTTTTTACTAATTTTAATATATCATCATAGACACTTTGTACTCCTATTTCTACTCTTGTCACTCCTAAATTTCTAAGTCTTATGACCTCATTCTCATCTAATAGATCTGGTCTTGTTTCAATAGTTAAACCAACACATCTATGTTTTGCAGTTTCATTTATTTTTATAGCTTCTTCTATATTTTTTGAACCCTTTTTATTTAGTGCATCAAATGTCTTCCATATAAAATACTTTTGATATTCCTTTTTAAAGGCTGTAAATGTACCACCTAAAATTATTATTTCGATTTTATCTGTGAAGTGACCTGTTTTTTCTAAAGCTTCAAGTCTGAGACTGACCTGTCTTTCTGGATCAAAATCTGATCTAATCGCTCTCATTACTGCTGGTTCATCTGATAAATAGCTTTTTGGCATCTCATATTCAGTAGGACAGTAAATACACTCACCAGGACAATATGTAGGTTTTGTTAGAACAGCAACAATTGCTACACCAGATAGAGTTCTTATTTTATGTAATCTGAGCAGCTTTTCTAATCTCTCATTCTTTTCAACTTCACCTTTTTTTACTAGATTTCTATAAGCAGCTAAAAGTTCGGATTTTTTTGGAATAGGTTCTCTTACCTCACCTAAAACCCCCATCTTGACTTTAAAGAAGGATTTAGGAGTAAACGCATTTTTTTCATATGCTCTTTTAATAATTAATTCCTCTGTATTAATTAAAACCAAAACAAATCACCTATCTTTAAATAAAAGCTCTGTCTTATTTTATAAATTTTAATAAATATAAGATATTCTTTCTACATAATACAAAAAATTTAAGATATTTTATAGTACATAAAAAAAGATATTAGGTGATTTGATTGAAATCTGATTCCATTTTTATTTAAATAAATATTTTTTGAAGTTTTAAGTATTAAAAACTTGACAACAAAAATAATATCATTATAATGTACTTGTTATAATATAAAATATTAATACTTGGAGGAAATTATGGATTTATCAAAATTTAATCACTGGTGGAGAGATGGTCAGGTTAATACGGTTTTTTTAGGTAAGCATCGAAGAGCATTGGATGAGATTTTGCCTTATTTAGATAGAAGGCAAATTTTAATTTTGAAGGGTTTAAGGAGAGTTGGCAAAACCACACTATTCTATCAATTTATTAATCATCTAATCAAAGAAAAGAATATTTCTCCTTATAAAATTCTTTATTTTTCCTTTGATGAAATTATAGAAGAACTTGATGAGGTTATACAATTTTACATTAAAGAGATATTAAAAGAAGATTTTATTAATGTAAAGGGGAAGTGTTATCTTTTTTTTGATGAAATCCAAAAACTTAAAAATTGGTCTGAAAAAATAAAGATACTTTACGATCTTTATCCAAATATAAAAATTTTCATTTCTGGTTCTGCAGCTCTTGGATTAATTAAAGGAGTAAAGGAAAGCTTTGCTGGCAGAAGTTTTGAATTTAAAATCAATCCATTGGATTTTAAAGAATATTTAAAATTTAGAAAAATTAATTATGATGAGGATAGAATAGATATTTTTAAGGATAAACTTATAAGGGAATTAGATTTATATCTTAATAATTCTGGATTTTTTGAAATGATTGAAGAAAATAATCCTGAAATTATCAGAAGATATTTCAAAGATAGCATTTTAGAGCGTGTTATCTATAGAGACATCCCGGAACATTTTTCTATTGATAATCCGGGTCTACTTTATCGAATTTTAGATATTCTTGCTTCTCAACCAGGGATGCTTGTTGAATATAAAAACATAGCAAGTGATTTGAAAAGAGATAGACGAACAATAGCAAAATATTTTGAATATCTGAGGTGGAGTTTTCTCTTAAAACCACTTTATCGCTTTTATTCTAACCTTTTAACAAGTGAGAAAAAATTGAAGAAGTATTATCTTTCCCATCCTGCTTTAACACTTGCATTAACTGGTCAACCATCTCCAGAAGCTAAAGGTAGGATAATAGAGAATCTATTTGTTAGTTTGACTGGGGGAAATTTCTTCTACAGATCTACAAGCGGAGAAGAGGTGGATATTATAGTCGAACCTAAAAAAATTTCTCCAGTATTCAAAAGCAAAGCGATTGGCATTCCTTTGGAGATAAAATATACTAATAAAATTTATCCAAAAGACTTAAGGGGATTAACAAGCTTTATGAGAAGATATAAGGTAAAACAAGGATTTATTATTTCTAAAGGTTTAGAAGAAGAACAAAAATTTGATTGGGGTAGAGTTTCTATAATCCCAGCTTGGAAATTCTTATTAAAAATTGAGTATCAGATTTAAAAGAATTATATTGAACTGAATTTCAAGAATCATTAGATATTTATAATATGAGAAAAGAATACGCACAAAGTTTACTTGAAAAGACAAAAAGAGATTATGAGGAAATAGCTGAGCACTTTTCAGAAACAAGGGTGAAGCTCTGGAAAGATATCATATTTTTAGCAGATTTTGTAAAAGATGGAGACAAAATACTGGATTTAGGTTGTGGAAATGGAAGACTTTTTGAACTTTTCAGAGATAGGAAAATAGATTATATTGGGATTGATTTATCTAAAAAATTAATAGAAATTGCAAGAGATAAATATAAAGATTATCCTAATGTAAAATTCTTGGTTAGAGATGCTTTAGACACTGGATTTGATGAAAATAGCTTTGATCTTGTGTATTCTATAGCATTATTACATCAGATACCTTCAAAAAAATATCGCCTTCAATCTTTAAATGAAGTAAATAGAATTTTAAAAAGTGAAGGGTTTTTAATTGTAACTGTATGGAATCTCTGGCAAAAAAAATATATAAAAAATATTTTAAAAACCTTTATTTTAAAAATAAAAATTCCTGGCTCAACAAAATTAGACTTCAAAGATACTTTTATTCCATGGAAGAAAAGAAACGGAACTACAATTAATCGTTATTATCATGCTTTTACCATTAAGGAACTAAGAAAAATAGTGAAAGAAGCTGGATTTAAGATAATTGATTTTGGATATACTAAAAGAAATAATAAAAAGCCAAATATTTTTCTAATTGCCCAAAAAGTCAATTAAACGAGCGTTATTAATTTGTCATTGCTAGTGATGTCTTGCTTTTCATTCTGAATCTATTATCGGTTGTCATTGCGAGCAGCTCCTTCGCTATGCTCAGGATAAACTCCGGTGGCGTGGCAATCTCAAATAAGATATATTATTAATTAATTGTTATATACTTTACATAGATATATTTGGTGTTAAAATAATTAACTTAGTTTAATTGTTCAATTTATAATTAAAATTTTTATGGAGGCAATGATGAGAGCAAACTTTAAGGGAAGAGATTTTATCACTCTTCTTGATTACACAAAGGAGGAGATAGAGACTATATTAAATGTAGCTTTAGATCTGAAAAGGAAAAGAGCAATTGGTGAACCGCATCTACTACTTTCAGGGAAAACTCTTTTTATGATTTTCTATAATCAATCACTAAGAACGAGAAATTCTTTTGAAGCAGGAATGACTCAACTTGGTGGGCATGCTCATTTTCTTGATCCACAAAAAATTTACTCACCAGCACTAGAAGGTGATGAAAGAGCTTATTCTACAGAAAGAGTTTCAGATGTTGCAAGAGTTTTATCAAGGATGGGTGACGGAATTTCTATAAGAATTTATGGAGATCCAGTAGGCTGGATTTATGGAAAAGCAAACTATCTTGTAAATAATTTTGCACATTGGGCAGATATACCAATTATTAATATGGAATGTGATAAATATCACCCTTGTCAAGCAATGGCTGACATTTTAACTGTAAAGGAAAAATTTGGTGGATTTTCGGGTGTTAAGTTCGTAATGAGCTGGGCATATTCTCCATCAGTTCACAAACCACTCTCAGTTCCACAAAGTGCTATTATAGCTGCAACAATGATGGGAATGGATGTAATATTAGCCCATCCAAAAGGACTTGAGCTTGACTCAGATGTAATAAAAGCTTCAGAAGAGTATGCTAAGAAATATGGTGGTTCATTTTCAATTTCAAATGATATGAAGGAAGCTTTTGAAGGAGCTCATGTTGTATATCCGAAAAGTTGGACTTCGAAATATAATATACCTCCAGAATCAGAGAAGACAGAGATGGAGAAGACAGAAGAACTATTTGATAAAAACAAAGATTGGATTTGTGATGAAGAGAAAATGAAATTAGCTCATAAGGATGCAATCTACATGCATTGCTTACCATGTGATAGAGGATTTGAAGTAACAAATAAGGTAATTGATGGTCCTCAGTCAGTTGTATTTGATGAAGCAGAAAATAGACTTCATGTTCAAAAAGCAATAATGGCTCTAACTATGTGAGATAGTTATTTAACTCTTCACAGCTCCTTAATACATAATTTGTTGTTATACTTTTTCATTATATACCTACCTTTCTTATCAAAATTTGACAAAATATTTTGAAAGGTAGTAAACTTATAACCGATGGGGTGTATAAGTATACATCCTTTCTAGAGCTTTCAAATCGCAGTTTTGAAGGCTCTTTTTTAATTAAATAAAAATAGGAGCGATTTTTATTCTCGCTCCTTTAAAAATTTTATTTTTTAAATTTATTCCTGATATTTTAAATTATCTCTATTATTATCTCCTTATTTTTAAGAAATGTAATATTTGCTTTATCAAAAAAATCTTTTCTTCCAATAATGTTTATATCCCAACTTCTATCATCTGCAAATGCTGCTTCCATTTCTATTATATCCTCACCTATCTTTATTTCTATATTGTGTAAATATACTTTAATACCGTTTCCTATGCCTCTAAACCATCGGTGTTCTACACTTTCTATATCTATACTAATTTTCTCTCCCAGTTTTCTAGTTAGTAAAGAAATATCAGCACCACTATCCAATAGAACCAATTCATTTATCCACTTGTTCTTATAACCTATTAATACTTTTATCTTGGGTGTTGGTACACCATCTCTTATAGCGTATGGAAATCTGTGTTTACTCACTTTCACCTCTCTTTTCTCTTTCTAATAAGAAAAAAATAAGAGGCAAATATTACCCCTTATTACAAAATTATTAAAATCATATATCTAACATTACACAATTAACATTCCTTCATGTTGAGATATGCTTTCATATGTCACTTTATCCTTTTTGTCTCCAACTTTCCTTTCCACCTCTTCATAACTTTTACCAGAAGCTATTATTTTTCCTTTATACCATGCAACTATTTTTCCCCTATATTTATCTAAATTGTTGATATTAAATGTTTCCTTCTTTTTCATCTTTCCTCCATTTTATTAATATTATAATCTTATTATACTTATATTTGTTTATAAAATTCTGCTACACAATAAGCATTTCTCATGTTTAGGTATGCTTTCATATTGTACTTTTTTATTTACAACTTTCCTTTTTATTTCATCTAATGTTTTACCAGAAGCTATTATTTTTCCTTTATATAATGCTATCTACTTACCCCTATATTTTTTTACATTTTTTATATTATAGGTTTCTTTCTTATTCATCTTTATCTCTCTTTTTACCTACTTTCGAAATACTGTATATATAGCTTCACTTTTAGTTTCTTCCCATTTATCTATTTCTTTTTCAACTGCTTCTGTTATTAAATCTTTCATGCTTTTATTCTCAATCGTAGATATAATTTTTATTTTTTTATGTAGTTCATCTGAAAAATATATTGTCATCTTTTTCATTTTGCATCACCAGATATTATATTAAAGTAAAAATGTAAAAATGTCAATATCGTGTAGGAGCAAAATGATAATGTCCTATTTGAGCAAAATA
>JAGMBY010000028.1 GCA_023129485.1 Actinomycetes bacterium
GATTATGAAAATTTAAAACCACCACTTTTTGTAAGACCATGGAAATTTGGTGATAGATTTATACCCCTTGGATTGAGAAAAGAAAAGAAACTTCAAGATTTTTTTGTGGATGAAAAGATTCCACGAGAAAAAAGAAAGACAATACCGATTTTAGTTGATGGTGAGAAAATAATATGGATTGTTGGATACAGAATAGATGACAGAGCAAAAATAAAACCAGGAACAAAAAAGGTTTTAATCATTAAATTAAGGGAAATGCAGTAAAGTTTTTGATTGATTAAAATAAAACTATTAATATTTGTTATCAATAAGTTTATATTTAGGAGTGAGAGTGAAAAAAAATAAAAAAATGGATAAAAAAGTTGGTAGAGTTCTTATCAATAAAGAGCAGATAAAAAAGAGAACAAAAGAACTTGCAAAGCAGATATCCAAGGATTATAAGGACAAAAATCTAGTATGTATAACAATTTTAAGAGGAGCATTCATGTTTTTAGCTGATTTATGCAGGGAAATTACTGTTCCAGCTAAATTTGATTTCATGGCTATTAGCAGCTATGGGGATAAGTCTGAAAGTTCAGGAGTTGTAAGGATATATAAGGATTTAGATATGAATATAGCTGAGAAAGATGTATTAATTATAGAAGATATTGTTGATACCGGGAGAACGATGGATTATCTACTCAGGAATCTCAAAACAAGAAATCCCAAATCTATTGAAATCTGTACACTACTAAATAAGCCTGCAAACAGGATTGTTAATATTAAAATTAAATATGTGGGATTTGAGATATCCCCAGAGTTCGTAATAGGTTATGGTCTTGATTTTGCGGAAGATTACAGACATATAGAAGATGTAAGAGTATTTGAGGAAGATTAATATTTTATAAGAATATAATAAAGGCTTTATCTATTTACACAATACTTTTATCCTTAGTAAAATTTGGGGAAGTGGAAATAAAGTTTAATTACTATTAATAGAAATAGAGAATAGATTGTGGTAATATATCTTTGAAAACAGAATTTTAAGGTAAAGAGTGAACTGGGTTTTACCCAGTTTAAATTTATATAAGGGTTTTAAATTTATAAAAATATTATAAGTATTGGGTGATGAATTTGAAAAGATCATATACTAATTTATTAATCCTGTTGCTTCTAATTGTTAGTTTAATATTCATAGTTAGAGGTCCTCTTGAACAATTTGTTGAAGGGAGTATAAAGAATTATGATTTGAACCAGTTTGAGTCCAAGGTGAAGTCTGGTGAGGTGAAGGAAGTTTTAATTAAAAACAAAAGCCATGTTATAAATGGAACTTTGAAAGATGGTACTAAATTCACCCTGGAATTTCCATCAGAATACCCAATAACTATTAAAGAAATGCTGATAGAAAAAAATGTTAGGTTCAAAACTGATGCTGAAAATACCCCAGCATGGATTGGTTGGATTATTCAATTTCTCCCAATTATATTAATTATGGGTATAATGATATTTTTCCTAAATCAAATGCGAGGAAGTGGAAATAAAATTTTGGAATTTGGTAAAAGTAAAGCGAGGAGGGTTACAAAAGACCAACCAAAAATTACCTTTAAAGATGTAGGTGGTGTGGATGAGACAATAGAGGAGTTAAAGGAAATTGCAGAATTCTTAGAAAATCCAACAAAGTTTCATACTTTAGGTGCAAAAATTCCCAAAGGAGTCCTTTTATATGGACCTCCAGGTTCAGGAAAGACTCTATTAGCAAGAGCTGTTGCTGGTGAAGCCAAAGTTCCTTTCTTTCAAATAAGTGGTTCTGAATTTGTAGAACTTTTTGTTGGAGTTGGTGCTTCAAGAGTTAGAGATCTATTTACTGAAGCAAAAGCAAATGAACCATGTATAATCTTTATTGATGAAATAGATGCAGTTGGTAGGCACAGAGGAGCAGGAATAGGAGGAGGTCATGATGAAAGAGAACAGACACTAAATCAACTCTTAGTAGAGATGGATGGATTTGATGTACTTAATTCAATAATAGTTATGGCTGCAACAAACAGACCCGACATTTTAGATGAGGCACTTCTACGGACAGGTAGGTTTGATAGACGGATTGTAGTCAACATTCCAGATATCAAAGGAAGGGAAGATATATTAAAGATACATATGAGAGGGAAACCAATTGCTGATGATGTAAAAATTGATGTTATAGCAAGACAAACGCCAGGATTTACTGGAGCTGATTTAGAAAATTTACTTAATGAAGCTGCACTCTTAACTGCACGACACAATAAAAGAAAAATTACAATGGAAGAGATTCAGCAATCAATAGAGAGAATAATAGCAGGACCGGAAAAGAAAAGCAGGATTATAAGTGATAAGGAAAAGAAAATAATAGCTTACCATGAAGCAGGACATGCTCTTGTAGCTTATCATTTACCTCATGCTGACCCCATTCATAAAATATCAGTAATGTCGAGAGGTATGTCTTTAGGGTATACAATAACGCTTCCAGAGAAAGATAGATATCTGCTTTCTCGTTCAGAACTAACAGAAAAATTAACTCAACTACTTGGAGGAAGAGCATCGGAAGAAATAGTTTTTAAAGATATTACAACAGGAGCACAAAATGATCTTGAAAAATCTACAAAGATAGCAAGGCAAATGGTTTGTGAATTTGGAATGAGTGATAAAATTGGACCGCTTACATTAGGTAATAAACAGGGTGCAATTTTCTTGGGGAGGGATTTTTCAGCTCATCCTGATTATAGTGAACAGGTAGCTTATGAAATAGATAAGGAAATTAGAAAATTAGTAGATATTGCTTATGAGAAAGCAATGAAGATTTTAACAACTCATAAAGATCAATTAGATCTAATTGCTCAAAATCTAATTGAAAGAGAGACGCTTAATAAAGAGGAATTAGAAGAACTATTAAAGGGTAAAAAGGAAACATTAGAAGAAAACGAGACAGAAATTACTGTAAAATTCAAACCAGAATCTAAAAAAGATGCAATGGAAAGAAAAGCCATTAAAGAAAAGAAATCTCTTATACCTCCTAAACCAGTTTTAGAAAGCAAGTAATTAAAGCCAAATAATTTATTTTGGGGAATTCTTGGAATACAGCCAAATATTAAAATTTATATCTGAATATGGGTATCTATTTGTATTTTTGATTGTTGCATTGGAAAATGGCGCATTTGTAGGGCTTTTTGTTCCAGGTGAGACCATACTTTTAACATCAAGCTTCATTGCCTCTATGGGTATTTTGAACATATATATATTAATTCCAGTAGTTATTTTAGCAGCTTTTTTAGGTGATAACTTCGCATATTTTTTAGGGAGAAAAGGGGGAAGATCTGTTTTAGTTAAATATGGGCCAAAGTTTAAGATTTCAGAAAAAAAACTTAAAAAAGCCGAGGATTTTTATAAAAAGCATGGAGCTAATATAGTATTAATTGGTAGATGGACAGCTTTTTTAAGAACATTTACAGCGTTTTTAGCTGGTGTGAATAAGATGAATTATCCCAAATTTTTTCTTTTCAATGCAATTGGAGCTATTACGTGGGGATTAGGAAACTGTCTTTTTGGATACTTCTTTGGGAAAAATATAGATTTGATACTTTCTATAATTCATAAAATCGGATGGACAACCTTAGGTGTTGTTATAGTTATAATATTAATATGGTATGTTTGGCGTAGGTGGCTAAGAAATTATCTATTTAGAAATATGTAAAATTAATTAAATATTATAAATCTGAGGGGAGAAAATGTTACTTGCTATAGATGTTGGGAATAGTCATACAGTTATGGGTGTTATAAAAAATAGTGAAATTATCACTTCATGGAGAATTTATACTCCAAAGGTAAAAACTGGTGACGAAATAGGATTGATGTTGGTTAAACTAATGGAGATAGAAGAAATAAATCTTAAAGAAATTGATGCTGCTATTGCTTGTTGTGTTGTACCATGGGTTGAAGAGCAATTAGTTAAAGCATGTAAACGTTATTTTGGTGTGAATATATTGTTGGTTAATGGAGAGCTTGAAACTGGGATGAGAATTTTATATAAAAGACCTATTGATGTAGGTGCAGACAGAATTGCTAATGCAGTTGCTGCAAAAAATATATATGGGGTTCCATGCGTGATAGTAGATATGGGAACAGCTACTACTTTTGATGTAATATCTTCAAAGGGTGAGTATTTGGGTGGAGTAATAGCCCCAGGAATGGAGATTTCTGCAAGAGCTCTATTTAAAAGTGCAGCAAAACTTTTTGATGTTGAAATAAAGAAACCTGAGTCTGTAATAGGAGATAGTACAATAGGTAGCATTCAATCAGGTATATTTTGGGGAGTTGTTGGACAGGTAGATTATATTATAAAAAAGATAGAAGGCCAGTTAAAGGAAAAATCAATATTAATAGCAACAGGGGGACTATCAAAAATAATAGTTGAAAATAGCTCCTTTAAATTCATTCATGATTTAGATCTTACATTAAAAGGGTTAGCAATGTTGTATGAAAAAAACAGAAAATAAAAATATTAAATTTTATAAATCATAAAAAAACAAAAGCTCAGTTTAATAAATAATATAAAAATACAGGATAATGAGTAAAATAAAAAACATTGAAAAAGAACCAAAAATTGATAAAAAAGTTGTTAGTATAAGTTTAGGCTCTTCTAAAAGGGATCACACTGCACATGCTGTATTACTTGGGAAAAAATTTAAAGTTGAAAGAATTGGAACTGATGGAGATTTTAAAAAAGCCATAAAACTTTTAAGGCAGATGGATGGCAAAGTTGACGCATTTGGATTGGGTGGAGCGGATTTTTATCTTGGTGCTGGTGAAAAGAGATATATCATAAGAGATTTACTAAAAGTAAAAAATGCAGTTTCAAAAACACCATTTGTTGATGGTGGTGGTATAAAAAACACCTTGGAAAGAGATGTAGTTGAAGTTTTACGTAATGAAGGTATCAAATTAAAGGGTAAAAAGGTTCTTATGCCAAGTGCTGTTGATAGATTTGGTATAGCTGAGGCATTTTATAATGCTGGTTGTAAAACGCTTTTTGGTGATTTCATCTTTGGTTTAGGTCTTCCAATTCCAATAAGAACTATAAAAACTTTAAAAATACTTGCAAAATTACTATTGCCCATTTTAACAAAATTACCATTTAGAATTCTATATCCAATAGGAGCTGAACAGGAGAAAACTCCTAGTAAAAAATATCAAAAATATTATTTAGATGCTGATATAATAGCAGGTGATTTTCTCTATATTAGAAAATATATGCCAGATGATTTATCCGGGAAGATGATAATAACGAATACACTAACTGCTAATGATTTAAATGAACTAAAAAAGAGAAATCTTGATATTTTAGTTACAGTAACACCAGAATTTTCAGGAAGATATTTTGGTACAAATGTTGTAGATGCAATTGTAGTTTCATTAATTAATAAACCAGTTGAGGAAATAACAGATAAAGATTATAGAGATATGCTATTTAAATTAAAATTTACTCCTAAAGTTAATTATTTACACGAGTCAAATAAACTGTAAAAATTGATTAATTTTATACATTTTGTCATTATTGTATGTAAAGTTTTTATTAAATAAAGCTAAATAAACAAAAATTCAAGTCATTCTTATACAGGTTCTGATTGTTATAGTGAGAATAGTTCAGCTTGTCATTGCGAGAAGCTCCTTCGCTATGCTCAGGATAAACTCCGGTGGCGTGACAATCTCTATCGGAACACGTTATGCAATCTTTATTGGGGTAAACTATGCAATTTCTATTAAGATAAACTCAGTAAAGAATCTGATGTTTTAAATAAAAGAAAGAAATGATAGTAGTTATAAAGAGAGATGAAAGAAAAAATAAGTCTAACTAAAGAAGGATATATAAAGTTAAAAGAAGAATTAAACTACCTTATAAGCAAAAGAAGAGTTGAGATTTCCAGAAGACTCAAGGAAGCAAAAGCTTTTGGTGATCTCATGGAAAACTCCGAATATGATGATGCAAAAAGAGAACAAGCTTTTGTAGAAGGTAGAATATTAGAAATAGAAAGAGTTTTAAAAAATTCGTCGATAATTGATGAAAATCTAAATAATGATAAGGTAGAAATTGGTACAACAGTTATTTTAAAAGAAATAAAGACAGGTCAAATAAATGAATTTCAACTTGTATCTTCAATTGAGGTAGATCCATTAGAGGGTAAGATATCAATGAATGCTCCTGTGGGTGAAGCGATCTATCATAAGAGAATTGGAGATAGGGTAAAAGTTAAAACACCACAAGGAGAATTTAAATATGAAATTATGGAAATCCGATAAACTAAAATATTTTTTAAAAAATAAATCATTACCTTCAGATGTTATTACAAGATATAAAAAGGCAAGGGAGATAATTGATTCTGGTAAAAATCCGTTTGCAACAAAGTTTGAGCGTAAAAATACAGTAATAGAAGTTATAGATCTATATAATCATCTAAAGCCAGGTGAGAGAGATGATGCGAAAGTAAGCATTTGCGGAAGAATTTTCGCTACAAGAGAACACGGTAAATTAACGTTTATTGATATTAGAGACCAAACTGGAAAGATGCAACTATATCTTGATAAAAAAATATTAAAAGGTAATTATGAATTTTATCAATCTCTTGATATAGGTGATTGGATAGGTGCTGAAGGTAATCCAATAAGAACAGAAAGGGGTGAACTCTCATTACTTGCAAATAGAATAAATCTACTAACAAAATCGTTAAGGCCATTGCCTGAGAAATGGCATGGTTTAAAAGATAAGGAAATTCGTTATAGATACAGATATATTGATTTAATTTCAAATCCCAGAGTTAAAGAAGTATTTACAACAAGAAGTAAAATCATAAACTTAATTAGACAATACCTTTCTTCAGAAGGATTTATGGAATTTGAAACCCCAATGCTTCAGCCAATACCTGGTGGAGCAACAGCAAATCCTTTCAAAACTCATCTTGATACACTTGATATAGATCTTTACTTGAGAATTGCACCAGAACTATATCTAAAAAGACTGATAATTGGTGGATATGAGAAAGTGTTTGAATTAAATAGAAATTTTAGAAATGAGGGAATCTCTTATAGACATAATCCCGAATTTACTATGCTCGAAGTTTATCAGGCGTTTGTTGATTATAGACAGATGATGAAATTAACTCAAAATCTCATACTCCATATTGTAGATAATTTAATTAAGGATAGAAAAATTACTTATCAGGAAAATGAAATAGATTTAAATCCTCCATGGAAGGAGATAACTGTTTTAGAATCTATAGAAAAATTAACAAGTGTTAAATTATCACTTGGAATGAGTAGAGATGAGGTAGTAAAAATTGCAGATGAAATGAATGTTGATTATGATGATAGATTAGGAGTTGGAGGAATCATTAATAGAATATTTGAAAAGAAGGTTGAAAATAAACTATTGCAACCCACATTCATATTAGAATATCCAAAAGAGGTATCACCCCTTGCAAGAGAAAATCCAAATAACCCAAATCTTACTGATAGATTTGAACTCTTTATTGGTGGAATAGAAATAGCTAATGCATTTTCTGAATTAACAGATCCTTTAGATCAAAGAGTAAGATTTGAACAACAGATATATACTGGAGAAATGGAAACTGAATTAGATGAAGATTTTATAAGAGCACTTGAATATGGAATGCCACCTACTGGAGGGCTAGGAATAGGAGTAGATAGATTAGTGATGATAATGACAGATTCTCCATCAATAAGAGATGTAATACTATTTCCTTACATGAAAGCGAAAAAGAAATAATATTAAACTGACCCCTATGCCTATTTTTATGATGTTTTGCAATTTAGATTTTTGAGGCAAAAAAGTAAATTGCACTTCACTATAATTTCAAAAAATCCAGAAAAATATTGGAAAATATAAAATTTAAATTTGTGAATTTTTATATTTATTGTGATATATTTATTTATAGAAATTAAGATAAATTTCTTATTATTATATAAATTATTATACGATGTTCGAATATATTAGATAAATTCTTTTATTGTTTTAAAAATAGTATTCATAAAATAATCTTTATAAGAGAGAATCAACTACTATAAAATAGGATAAAAATGTTCGAAAGATTTACTAAAAGAGCAAGAAGAGTAATTGTTAATGCACAGGAAGAGGCAAAGAGATTAAATCAAAAATGGATTGATACTGAACATATACTTTTGGGTCTTTTAAAAGAGCATGAAGGCTTAGCCTTCAAAGCTCTTTTAAATTTTGCAATAAATCCTAAAAAGATAAGAATGGAAATATTACAATTTATGAGGAGGGAAGTAGTTGAGCCAATCGGTCCAATTCCATTTACACCAAGGGCAAAGAAAGTTTTAGAGCTGTCTCTAAGAGAAGCATTAGCATTAGGTCATCATTTTATTGGAACAGAACATCTACTGCTTGGTTTAGTTAGAGAAGAAGAGGGAATTGCTGCACAAATATTAAAAAACAGGGGTATAGAGTTAGTGAAAATGAGAAAACATGTTACTAAATTATTAGGAAAAGATGAAAGAGCAAAACCAGGGGTTAGAACAGGTAGGGTTTATAAAAAAGATAAGATGCTCAGGCAATTTGGAATAAATTTGACCCAATTAGCTAAAGAGGATAAGTTAGATCCAGTAATTGGTAGAGAAAAAGAGATAGAAAGGGTAATGCAGATTCTATCACGACGAACAAAAAATAATCCTGTTTTAATTGGTGAACCAGGGGTTGGGAAGACAGCAATTGTAGAAGGATTAGCACAGAGGATTGTAAAAGAAAAAGTTCCTCCTACTTTAAGAAGTAAGGAAATTTATACTTTAGATTTGGGAGCAATGGTAGCTGGTTCAAGGTATAGAGGTGATTTTGAGGAAAGGATGAAAAAGGTTCTTGCTGAGATAAAAAATCATGGAGATATCATACTATTTATAGACGAACTTCATACGCTAGTAGGAGCTGGAGCAGCTGAAGGAGCAATAGATGCTGCAAGTATATTAAAACCGATGTTAGCGAGGGGAGAGCTTCAAACCGTTGGTGCTACAACTATTTCTGACTATAGAAAATATGTAGAAAAGGATGCCGCACTTGAGAGGAGATTTCAACCGATATTTGTAGAGGAATCAACTGTAGATGAGACTATAGATATTTTAAGAGGTCTTAAGGATAGATATGAAACTCATCATGGTATAACAATAACCGATGATGCTTTAGTTTATGCTGCTAAATTATCATCAAGATATATAACAGATAGGTTTTTACCTGATAAAGCAATAGATTTAGTAGATGAGGCTGCATCAAGGGTTAGGATAAGAAATATGACATCGCCTCCTGATTTAAGAAAGATAGACAAAGAATTGGATGGAGTAAAAGAGAAAAAAGAAATGATGATAGATTTTCAAGATTTTGTGGAAGCAGCTAGACTCAGGAATAAGGAAAAATCTCTACTTCTAAAGAGAAAAAAGTTAGAAATGCAAAGTCTCACTATACAGAAAAAGAAAGAAATAAAAGTGACAGAAGAAGATATAGCAAAAATACTTTCCAGCTGGACTGGAATTCCAGTATATAGACTTACAGAGGAGGAAACACAAAAGTTATTAAGGATGGAGAAAGAAATACAAAAAAGAGTTGTATCACAGTATGAAGCTATAAAAGTAGTTTCTCAAGCAATAAGGAGAGCAAGATCAGGACTTAAAGATCCTAAAAGACCTTCTGGAGTTTTTATATTTTTAGGTCCATCAGGTGTTGGGAAAACACTTCTTGCGAAAGTATTAGCTGAATTTCTTTTTGGAAGTGAGGATGTATTGGTTCAACTGGATATGTCAGAATATATGGAAAAACACTCAATTTCAAAATTTATTGGCTCTCCTCCTGGTTATGTGGGTTATGAAGAGGGTGGGCAGTTAACAGAGATGATTAGAAGAAGACCATATTCAGTAATTTTAATGGATGAGATTGAGAAAGCACATCCTGACATATTAAATGTTTTGCTTCAAATTTTTGAGGATGGCCACTTGACAGATGCTAAAGGAAGGAGGGTTGATTTTAAAAATACAGTATTAATAATGACATCAAATATTGGGCAAAGAGATATACAAAAAGCTACTCCAATAGGATTTAAGAAGAGCTATAAAGAAAAAGTTATGTATGAAGAAATAAAGGAAAAGGTCTTAGATAAAATGAAAAAGACCTTTAGACCGGAGTTTCTAAATAGAATAGATGACGTAGTTATATTTAATGAACTAACCAAGGATGACATAAGAAAAATAATAGATATTGAAATGGAAAAAGTTGGGAAACAACTCTCACTTCATGATGTAACTTTAAAACTATCAAAAGGAACTAAAGAACTGCTTGTTGAGAATGGATACAAACCCAGCATGGGTGCTCGACCACTAAGAAGAGCCATTCAAAGATTCATTGAGATACCTATTTCAGATAAACTGCTTGCTGGAGACATAGGACCTGGAGATAACTTATTTGCGGAAAGAAAAGGTAAGGAAATCATCTTCAAAAAAAGAAAACAAAAAACTAAAGTAGCAGGTTAGTTATAGGAGGCAAAAATTTTTATCTGTCAGAATTGTGGGTACAAGTCTATTAAATGGTTAGGTAAGTGCTCAGAATGTGGGAAGTGGAATAGCTTTATAGAAGAGAAAGAACCGCCTGAGTTAAGGCGGACTTTTTCTTTTAAAGTCCCAAAATCTATTCCAATACCAATATCTAAAGTTAAATTTCCGAAAATTGACTATATTCCAACAGGAATAGAAGAATTTGATAGGGTTCTAGTTAATGGATTAGTTCCAGGTTCACTTATACTATTAGGTGGAGAACCTGGAATTGGTAAATCAACATTATTATTACAGGTTGTTTGTAATTTACCTAAAAATTTTAAGATTCTTTTTATATCTGGTGAGGAATCCCCAAGTCAGATCAAAATGAGAGCAGAAAGAATAGGTGTTGCCCCCTCTCATGTTTATCTTCTCTCAGAAACAGAAATGACGGAGATAAATAGTCATATAGAAGAAATAAATCCAAATTTAATTGTTGTTGATTCAATTCAATCAACTTACTTTTCTCAAATTCCATCACTACCAGGTAGTATAACTCAAGTTAGAGAATGTGCTGCTAACTATATGGAGTGGGCAAAGAAGGTGGGAATTTGTGTGATGATAATTGGGCATGTTACTAAAGAGGGTGTAATAGCTGGTCCTAAGCTTTTAGAACATATGGTTGATGTTGTTTTATATTTAGAGGGTCAGAGAGATAGACCTTATAGAATTTTAAGATCTGTAAAAAATAGATTTGGCTCAACTGATCAGATAGGTTTGTTCCATATGAGTTCAGATGGAATAGAAGGAGTAAAAAATCCTTCAGATTTATTTCTTAAAGAAAGGGCAATAGGAACACCAGGATCAACCATACTTTCTACAATAAATGGAAATAGATCACTTCTACTTGAAGTTCAGGCTCTTTTTTCACCAACTAAATTAGTTGTTCCCAGAAGATTTTGTACTGGTTTAAGCAGTAGAAGAGTGGCAATGATTTTAGCTGTTTTGAATAGAAGACTGGGATTTAAAACAGGTAGTTATGATTTATATATAAACTTGGTAGGGGGAATGTCTGTTAATGAAACAGGCGCTGATCTTCCCATGGCTATAGCAATGATATCAGCATTAAAAAATATACAAGTAGATAAAGACACAGCATCTTTTGGTGAAATAGGTTTAGGTGGAGAAGTAA
The DNA here is from genome assembly GCA_023129485.1 of Actinomycetes bacterium. Taxonomy (GTDB): domain Bacteria; phylum Actinomycetota; class Humimicrobiia; order JAHJRV01; family JAHJRV01; genus JAHJRV01. The sequence continues at coordinate 11,744 of JAGMBY010000028.1, forward strand.
GATTTGTTAGTGGAGTGAAAAAAAGAATAGAAGAAATTCTATCCCACGGTTTTAAGAGGATATTATATCCTCATAGTTGTGGTAAAATAGAGACTAAGGCAGATGTTGATCTAATAAGATTAAAAAATCTAAAATCATTAAAAATTTTAAAAAATGATTATATGGGGAGATAATATTGAAGAAGAGCAACAAAAAGCTTATAGATGGTTTAAAGAGAATATCACCTGGTACAACCATCAGGGATGGCATTGAAAATATTGTAAAAGCAAAAATGGGCTCGCTTTTGATATTAGCCGATATTAAAAAAATAAGGAAGATTTTTAGTGGTGGTTTTAAGGTAAATTGCAAAACCACACCAGCTAAACTCTACGAACTCTCTAAAATGGATGGTGCATTAATCCTAAATCAAAATGGAACTAAGATAGTTTATGCTAATACTTATCTTTTTCCTGATCCGAAAATATCTACTAAAGAAACTGGTATTATGCATCAAACAGCAGAAAGGGTTGCTAAGCAGATTGAAGGAATGGTAATAGCGATTTCTAAGAACAGAAATATGGTTACCATATATTTAGATAATCTTAAATATAACTTAAAAGACATAAGATTGGTCTTGGATGAAGCAAATCGTGCATTAGAAACCCTTGAAAGATATAGAGATGATTTTAAAGAGCAGCTAAATAAATTAAATCTACTTGAAATTGATGAAGCTATGACTTTATTTGATGTTGTTTCAGTTTGGCAAACGGCTGAGATGGCAAAAATGGTTGCTTCAGAAATAGAAAGATATTTATATGAGCTTGGAACTGAGGGAATTTTGGTTGGGATACAACTCTCTCAGATCATGGATGAAATTGATAATGAGCTCTTTTATCTTATAAGAGATTATATATATGATGAAAACAGATTTGAGGATGCAATAAAGAAAGAGTCAAATTTAAGTTATGATAAACCTGTAAATTTAAATAAATTAGCTGAAATTTTAGGATTTTCTTCCTCATATACTTATTTGGATAAAATTGTTAATCCGAGAGGATTTAGAATTTTATATTCCGTAGCTAAGTTGCCAAAACATTTGATAGAAAATGTGATAGAAAGTTTTAAAAGTTTAAAAGTTATAAAGAAATTAGGAATTGATGAACTTAGCAAGGCTGAGGGAATTGGAAAAGTAAGAGCAAGAACAATTATAAATAGTATAAAAAGAATATCTGAACAAATTTAATATTATACCCATTTTAAATTTCTGCATATCAATCATCACAAAATTAATAAAAATTATATTCATAAAATGATATATATAATATAGTCACTTAGTGATGAAAAATATATTTAGAAAAACCATATTAAGCAAAATTTATTATTGGAAGAAACATTATTGATTGATACTAAAACAATGTTGTGATATCATTTTAAAGGTAGGAGGTTTTTAAATTGTTTGAAGTTGGGCAAAGAATTGTATATCCATTACATGGTTTGGCTATTGTAAAAAAGATAATAGAAAAAGAAGTAGAAGACGAGTCTTTAAAGTATTATGTTATAGAAATTCCAAGGGAAGAATTAATGGTTAAAGTTCCTATTAAGAATGCAGAGGGGATTGGTATAAGAAAGGTTATATCTTCTGATGAGGTTGCAGGAGTTTTTAAGATATTTTTAAAAGGGAAATCAAAAATGGCGAAAAATTGGAATAGGAGGTTTAAAAGAAACATTGAGAGGATGAAAACAAATGACATTACAAAAATTGCTGAGGTTGTTAGAAATTTATCTTTAAAGAAGAAAGATTCTGGATTATCAATCAGGGAGAAGAGGATGCTGGAAAAAGCAAAGGGAATATTAATAAGTGAAATAGCTTGTGCTCAAGATATCAATGAAAAGGAAGCACTATCAGAAGTTGAATCCTATTTTATATAGATGTACTTTTTTAAGCGAACTTATTTTTAAAGTTAAGTTGTCTAATATCGGAAGAGGTGATATATCATGATAATTGTGCTCACACGAGCATTTTTTATTTTAATAGGAATTTTGTTTGGCTATCAGTTGATGAATTATATATTTATAAGCTACCACCTAACTAATATTATTCATTATTATATTGGACTTTTTTTATCTTCATCAATCTTTGCAATTATAGGATATTTTTTAGGTGGCTTTTTAGGTAAATATCTCAATCGATTTTACAAAAAAGTTGAAGATATTGTTGGAAGGATGCCAATATCGGACTTAATCTCCTCCTTTATAGGAATCATACTTGGGATAATCTTAGCAGCTCCTATTTATATAGGGTTGAGTATAGGACTGAGTCAAATACCCTTCCTATCAATGATTGGACCTGTTGTTTCTATGTTCATTTCTTTTTTACTTATTTTTATCACAGCAAGAATTGTTCACAGAAGAAAAGATTCAATATTGGATCTACTGAGGAAGAGAGGTAAATTTCCTGATGAAAGGATTGCAATTAGTAACAAGAAATTTGCTGTGAAACAAAAAATTTTAGATACAAGTTCAATAATTGATGGAAGAATCTATCATATTTGTAGCACTGGATTTGTAGAGGGACAACTGATAATCCCTAATTTTGTGATTGAGGAGTTGCAGAAAATCGCTGATTCATCAGATGATATAAAGAGGAGAAGGGGAAGAACTGGACTTGATATGCTTCATAAACTCACAGAGGAAGAAAAGGTTGAAGTTAAAATTATGGATATGGATTTCCCCAATTTGAAAGGTGTTGATTCAAAATTAATTAAATTGGCAAAAAATATGAAGGCAGCCATTATTACTAATGATTATAATCTCAATAAAGTAGCAAAGTTGCAGAAAATAGAAGTTCTAAATGTCAATGATCTTTCAAATGCAGTAAAACAGATCATACTTCCAGGTGAAAAAATTAGTGTTCAGGTGATTAGGGAGGGCAGAGAAGAAGATCAGGGAATTGCGTATTTGGATGATGGAACTATGATCGTTGTGGAAAATGGTAAAAAATTGGTTGGTCAGACAGTTGATGTAGAAGTTAAAGGGTTACTTCAAACTGCAGCTGGAAGAATGATATTCACAAAACTTTTAAAATAAAAAAACTGTCATTCTGAAGGAGTGATAACGACTGAAGAATCTCATTAAAAAATTGCTAAAGCCTTGGGTATGCTTTCTTGACTGAAATGTCTGCGAAAGTATACCACAAAGCTATTAATGATATGAAATTTGACAAAATTTTAAATTAAAAATAATAAAGTTATTTATTAAATATGTTATAAAAGATGAAAAGGAATTACTGCATAATTGTTGCAGCTGGTAAAAGTAGAAGAATGAACTCTACTGTTAGCAAGCAGTTTATTTTTATTGGTGGAAAACCCATTTTAGCATATACAATAGATGCTTTTGAAAAGTCGTCTCTAATTGACAAAATAGTATTGGTAATCAATGAAGCTGAAATTGAAAAATGTAAAAAAATCATTGTTAATAAATATAATTATAAAAAATTAATGAAAATTGTTCCTGGAGGAAAGGAGAGACAAAATTCTGTCTTTAATGGTTTAAAAGTACTTCCTTCAGAAACTAATTTGGTTGCTATTCATGATGGAGCCAGATTTTTAATAACACCCGATATCATTGATAGAGCAGTTAGAGATGCTTATGATTCAAATGGAGTAATTGTTGCAATGCCCATTCAGGATACTATTAAAGAAACAAATTCTAATAAAATAATATCAAAAACATTTAATAGAGATAGATTGTGGGCAGCTCAAACTCCACAAGTTTTTCCCTACTCAATAATAATGAAAGCTCATGAAAAAGCAAGAGAGGATAATTTCTTCGGAACTGATGACGCAAGCTTAGTGGAAAGGCTTGGATATGAAGTTGATATAGTAAGAGGGTCAGTTGAGAACATAAAAATTACTACAAACTTTGACTTGATATTAGCAGAGATTATTTTAAATAAAAGGAAAATTAAATGAAGGTTGGCTTAGGTTTTGATATTCATCCTTTAGTTACTAACAGGAAGTTAATTATTGGAGGAGTGAAAATAAAATATGAAAAAGGTCTTTTAGGACATTCAGATGCAGATGTTCTAACTCATGCTATAATGGATGCTCTTTTAGGTGCAGTAGCACTTGGGGACATTGGTCGACTTTTTCCAGCAAGTGATGAGAAGTATAAGAATATCTCAAGTTTGATTCTTTTAGATAAAGTGGTGTTCTTATTAAAGGAAAGAGGTTTTAAAGTGGAAAATGTTGATGCAATTGTTATCTGTCAAGAACCCAAACTTTTACCATATTTAGAAAATATGACTAAAAATTTAGCATCTCACTTAAAAATTGATTTTAAAAATATTAATGTTAAGGTGAAAAGTGCCGAGGGCATTGGTAATTTGGGAAAGGGTGATGCTATATCAGCTTTAGCCGTTACTATGATTTCTCCTTTATAATTTTAGTGTCAAGATTTTTATGACAAATTAACTGATGAGTTATGCTTTTGCCCCATTATTTTGAGTATTAGATGATTTTATTTTTAGAATTTGTATATATAAAAAATTTGGAATAAATAGTTATTAGAATTGTCTAAATCTTAATCGAGTGAGAATTAGAATTTATATAGTTTAAAATCTGGGGGATAGGTTGTCTTTAAAGGTATTTAACACATTAACGGGAAGAAAAGAGAAGTTTATTTCAAGAGAAGAAGGTAAAGTATATATGTATGTCTGTGGTCCAACAGTTTATAACCACATACATATTGGAAATGCCTACTCATATTTAATATTTGATGTGATAAAAAGATACCTCTCTTATAAAGGATATAAAGTAATACATGTCCAAAACATCACAAATATTGATGACAAAATAATAAATCAAAGTATTGAGGAAAATATTTCAGCAAGTGAGATTTCAGAAAAATATGAAACTGCTTTCTGGAAAGTATCAGACGAGTTGAATATTTTGCGACCCGATTTCAGTACAAGAGCTACTGAGCATATTGATAATATGATCGAAATGATCAAGGTTTTAATTGATAACGGATATGCTTATGTATCTGGTGAAGACGTGTATTTCTCAGTTGACAAATTTAAATCTTATGGCAAGTTATCAAAGAAGAATTTAAATGAACTTATAGAAGGATATAGAGTATGTGTTACAAAAGGAAAGAAAAAACCATATGATTTTGCTTTATGGAAAGCTGCGAAACCTGATGAACCAAAATGGGACAGTCCATGGGGTGAGGGGAGACCCGGATGGCATATTGAGTGCTCTGCAATGTCTTTGAAATATCTGGGTATGGGATTTGATATTCATGGAGGTGGAAAAGATCTTATATTTCCTCACCATGAGAATGAAATTGCTCAATCCGAAGCATATAGTGGAACTGAACCATTTGTTAAATATTGGCTTCATAATGGATTTATGAATATAGATAAGGTAAAGATGTCAAAATCTTTAAAAAATTGGGTTTTTGCAAAAGATGTATTGGAAATGTATAACCCAAATGTTATTAGGATTTTGTCTCTCTCAACGCATTATAGAAATGATGTTGATTATTCTCCAAAAATACTCAATGCTTATAAACAGGCATATAATAAATTCTTAAATACTATCCATGATATTAACATTGTGCTGTCGCAGGAGGAACAAAACACAGGAAAATCAGTAATAGATAAAATCCCAAGTTTAAAGAAGGAGATAGATAGTCTGAGGTTAAATTTTGAAAGTGCAATGGATGATGACTTCAATACAGCATTAGCACTCTCGTATATTTTTAAATTTGCAAGAGAAGTAAACAGGTTTGCACATTTATCATTATTAAAACTAACATCAGATATAAAACAAATTTTAATAAGGGCAAAAAATATTATAATCGAATTAACGTCAATATTGGGTTTGGATTTATCAGAGGAGGAAATTTCTAAATTTAGAATTTCAGAAAAGTATGATAAGAAAAAGTTAGAGAGGGAGATCAATAATACAGCTTCAAAGATTTATAACAAAGTTTTTAAACTCTATCCTCAGGATGCTACAAAACTATCATCATCAATTATATCAAAATCAAACCTTGAAGATAAAATAGAAACTATCCTTTCTATACGCAATAAAGCAAGGGAAGAAAAAAACTGGATTATTGCAGATTATATAAGGAAGATACTAAAGGGTATAGGAATATCTATAAAAGATACACCGTTAGGAACAAAGTGGAGAAAAGAATATTGAATTTGTTGAAAAAAGACCCCATTAGTAGAGATACAATTTCCTCTTGCCATTGTGATGGGTAGTGAACAGAGGGGAATAAGTAGAATTCTGTTAGATAGCTGTGATCTAATTGTTAGAATTAAAACAACTGGGGAGATAATTTCACTGAATGTTTCAGTAGCAACTGGAATTATATTATATGAGGTTATGAAAAAGTTAAAGAGATTATAGATTAGAAATTTCAATTACATTTTCACTATTAAAAATAGTTAAATTAAACTGTATATTAATTAATAAGGATGTTTTAAATAAATTTGGAGTCTATAGATGGTAAATGACGATATAGTTATTATAGTTGATGGTTACAACTATTTATATAGTATTGAAAAAAACAGAATTAATAAAATGGAACTGGAACAACTAAGGAATAGATTAATTGAGGATCTAAATCAATTAGCTAAGTATAAAGATTGGCAAGTTACTGTTGTATTTGATTCATTAAAAGGAAATGGCATTTTGCACAAAAACATGAAGGTTAATTTAGTTGAAGTTTTATTCACAAAGAAGGGACAGAGTGCAGATGACCTTGCTGAAAGTTTGGTTTATAAAAACAAAGGTAAAAAAATTTTTGTAGTGACATCTGACTACACTCACCAAAGAATAACTTTTGGTAGTGGTGCTTTTCGAATGACTACTAAACAATTAAAAAATGATTTAGATCAACTGAAAAAGGAAATTAGAGATAGAACTGCTTTTTCAAGTAAACTAAATATACCAATAAGTAAAAGGATAGACCAAAAAATTGCAAAGGAATTGGAAAGATTGAGAAAGGGTAAAGTAGAAGTTTAGCTTTACTCCAAAATTTTTAAGAAAATTATTGACGAATATCATAACATAAATATATAATAAAATCGTTTTCTAATTTGTTATGGGGGTGATGTTTTAAAATACCTGTTAAAAATATATTATTGTAGCATTTTATAATTAATTATCTCTTGAAAAGGGAGATAAAGTTGAACATCGAAGTATTAAATGAATCAAAAAAAATTAGAGGTTTTGGACTATTTGATGAGAACCTGGTAGTAGCAAAGGCTAAAGAAGGGGATGAGAGAGCACTCAACTACATAATTAAAAAATACAGCAATCTTGTAAGATACAAAGCTAGATCATACTTTTTAATAGGAGCAGAATATGATGATCTAATTCAAGAAGGAATGATAGGTCTTTTTAAAGCAATAAAAGATTTTGAAGCAGGTAAAGATACATCATTTAAAGGATTTGCTGAGTTATGTATAACAAGACAGATAATAACTGCTATAAAAAATGCAACACGTCAAAAACACGTCCCTCTAAATTGCTACATCTCAATAAATAAACCACTTTATAAAAACGAAGAAGCATCATATCAGCTTTCTGAAATAATTAAAGCGAGGGAACTCAACGATCCAGAACAGCTCATGTTAAGTCATGAAGAGATCAAGAATATAAAAAAAGTTTTTAAAAAATTCTTGTCAAGATTGGAAGCATCTGTTCTTAGACTGTACATAGAAGGAAAATCATATGTTGAGATTTCCAATATCTTGAATAGAAAGGTCAAATCGGTTGATAATGCCCTTCAGAGAATAAAAAGAAAACTTGAGGTTCATCTTAATGGTCATGGATAAAATAGATACCATAGTAGATAGATAAATAAAACATTATTTTACTGGGAGTTCCTGAGTAGACAATTATTATAAAGTAGATTATGACGTTTAAAGATGGTATTATTTATTTAAATAATTCATTATTCAGATATTTTGTATAAGTGATATACAATTTTAAAGCAATACTTTTTTAAAATCATATTAAAGAGCCGGTGTAGCTCAGTGGCTGGAGCAGCTGATTTGTAATCAGCAGGTCACCGGTTCGAATCCGGTCGCCGGCTCCAAAATTATTTTTAACCATTAAAATTTTTGGTATAATTTTCCTACCAAGAATTTTATTTTTTATTGAAATATTGTTTTCCGGGGGAGTTCCCGAGTGGTCAAAGGGAACGGACTGTAAATCCGTTGGTGTTTACCTTCAGAGGTTCGAATCCTCTCTCCCCCACCATATTTTTAATTATGCCCGTGTAGCTCAGCTGGTAGAGTATCTCCATGGTAAGGAGAAGGTCATCGGTTCAAATCCGATCGCGGGCTCCAGATAAAAATATTTTTTATAGTTAGTTTAAAAGTGTCTTATTTAATTGATTAAGAATCGTTCTTGTTGTAATTAATGTAATTAACATAAAATATTCATTATTTAATTATTTATCATTTAAAGCTTGTCCTTGACCCTCGAGTGCAACGAAGGGGAAGGATTTAAATATAAAAATAAATAATATGGCGGTGTAGCTCAGTTGGTAAGAGCACACGGTTCATACCCGTGGGGTCACTGGTTCGAATCCAGTCACCGCTACTATAAAAAATTTGGCAAATCACGGAATATTTTGTTTTGTGATTTGCTATCATATATATAAGTATATATAATATTAATTTCTTATTATGATTTTCCTTTACAAGGAGCTATTGAACATTAATTAAAAAATATTAATTAAATTCATAATTAAAGAAAATTGGTTTCATAGGAGGATTATTCGATAAGAATTTTTAATTATTAAAAATAATTA
>JAGMBY010000029.1 GCA_023129485.1 Actinomycetes bacterium
ATTCTTGGAGTTAATTTTGTTTTACCAAATTTTAACCCAGTAAAATAAGCAAATGTATCATAAGTCCAAGTTCCTAAAAATAACAAAAGAAGTAAAAATTTTCCATTTTCCATTTTGTGTATTAATACACCTAAATTAATAAGTGGAAAATAGTAAAGTCCTGTTAATGTTATAAATGAATCTATTGCGCTTCTATCTTCAAATCTTACTAAAAATGAAGTAATAAAAATTGTTATCATTGAAAGTGGGAGAATTAATGAAAAGAATTCTACTCCAAAAATATAAATACCTATAGAAAGTATTGCTGAAAGAATAAGTCCCATAGTTATATATGGTTTATTATTTTTATTTTCTGTCATATAATAGAATTCATAGTTCCCTATTATTGTTAATATAAATGTAAGAATGAAAAAGAATAATGAATTTTCAAATGGGTCAAAAAATATTGAAAATAAAACTATTAAACCATATATTAGACCAGTAATTATTCTTTTTTTTAATATATTTGTCTTATCATTCTCACTCAACTAATTCAAACCTTTCTGAAATTTATGCTTAATCAATTTAACTTTTTTAATATTTTCACTTAATAAATCTAAAACACCTTTTTTATAATTGCTAAGCTAATCCAAATCTTCTCTCTCTTGTTTGATATTCAAGAATTGCTCTAAGAAAGTGGTTCTTATTAAAATCTGGCCATAAAACTGGTGTAAAAACAAATTCTGTGTAAGCCATTTGCCAAAGTAGAAAATTGCTAATTCTAATTTCACCACTAGTTCTTATTAATAGGTCAGGGTCTGGAATATCTTTCGTATATAAATAATTTTCAAATATATTTTCATTTATGTCAGAAATTCTTATTTTTTCTTCTAATACATCCCTGATTAGACTTTTAGATGCTTGTATTATCTCATCTCTACCACCATAGCTAAAAGCTATACAGAAATTCATCTTTTTATTATTTTTAGTTACTTCATGAGCATTATCAATTTTATTTAATATATCTTCAGGTACTTTTTTAAAATTTCCAATAATAATTACTCTAATTCCCTTTTCATTTAGTTGTTTTAGCTCCTTTTCAATATTACTTCCTATTAATTTTAATAAACCATCAACCTCTCGTTTAGGTCTACTCCAATTCTCTTGTGAAAAGGCATATAAAGTCAAATACTTTATATTAAGCTCATATGCTATCTCCAAAGTCCTTCTTATAGATTTTGTACCCTCATTATGTCCCATTAATCTTGGAAATCCATGTTTTTTTGCCCATCTACCATTTCCATCCATTATGATGGCCACATGATTTGGAATATTATCTTTATCTAAACTATTAATGAGAAGTTTAGTTTGAATTCGAGGAAACTTTGAGAGTAAAGAGGATAACCTTAAAATTAAAATCCTTCTTTCAATCATTATATTATATATATCCTATAATAGTTAATTAATAAAAAAAAATAATAAAAATCTATTGTTTAGGGAATTTTAACTATGCTAAATTTTCATTATATCTTCTTCTTTTTTCTCAACTAATTCTTCAATTTTCTTATTATAATGATCAGTTAAATCCTGAAGTTTATCAAATGCTTTATAATATTCATCCTCTGTTACTTCTCCATTTTCTTCAGCTTCTCTAAGAGCTTCTTTGGTTTTCTTCCTCACATTTCTAACAGCTATTCTACCATCTTCAGAAATTTTTTTAACTAATTTTACTAATTCCCTTCTTCTTTCCTCTGTAAGTTCAGGTACTCCTAATTTTATAATTTTTCCATCATTGAAAGGAGTTAGCCCTAAATCTGACTGATATAAAGCTTTTTCAATATCATCTAAAATTGATGGGTCATATGGTGAAATTATAATTAGTTTAGGGTCTGGAGCTGATAAAGTTGCCAACTGTTTTAGAGGAGTCTCAACTCCATAATAACTGATGGTTATTCTATCAAGTAATGAAACTGAAGATCTTCCTGCCCTAACTATAGAGAATTCATCCATAACATTTTTAATTGCACTTTTCATTCTATGTTCAGCATCTCTGAGTATATCTTCATACATTTTCATAACCCCCAAATTTATATACTAAATAAATAAATAAATTCTATTTATTCTTTGTGGAAATATTTCTATTCTTTGTCTATAACAGTACCAATCCTATTGCCTTTAATAACTTTTAACATATTTTCCTTTGGATTCAGGTTGAATATAGCTATTGGCATATCATACTCCATACAATAAGAAAGAGCTGTAGTATCTATTACTTTTATACCTCTATTAATAGCTTCAAGATAGTTTAATTTATCAAACATCTTGGCATCTGAATAAGTCATCGGATCTTTATCATACACACCATCGACTTTGGTAGCTTTCATAATTATATCAGCATCAATTTCTTTTGCTTTTATAACCGCTGATGTATCAGTTGTAAAATATGGACTTCCAGTTCCAGCACAAAATATCACCACTCTACCTTTTTCTAAATGCCTTATTGCTCTTCTTCTAATATATGGTTCAGCTATCTCCTTCATCTCTATTGCACTCAAAACTCTCGTTTCTGAGCCCAATCTTTCTAATGAGTCCTGAAGAGCAAGACCATTCATTACCGTAGCTAACATACCAATATTGTCAGCTGTTACTCTTTCCATTCCCTTTTTTGACGCTGATTCCCCTCTAAAAATGTTACCCCCACCTACTGTTATTGCTACCTCAACACCTTCTTTTGAGATTTCAATAATATAAGATGCGATCTCATCCACAAGTTTTGGATTAATATTTAATCCTTCTCCTGCTAACGACTCCCCACCCAATTTAATTAAAACCCTCTTGTACTTCACTGGTGTACTATTAGTTCTATATATTTTTTTATTTTTTCCTTTTTTCATAAATATTCCCAAATTAAAATTTAATATTCTAAACTCTTAATAAATTATTTTTTAATCTTCACCAAATGAGAATCTCATAAATCTATTAATTTTAATATTTTCACCAATTCTGGCTATAGTATTATTTATCAATTCTTTTATTGTAATTTCTTCGTTTTTAATAAAATTCTGCTCAAGAAGACATTTATTTTTATAAAATTCTTCCATCTTTTTCTCAGCTATTTTTTTTGCAATCTCTTTTGATTTTCCTTCTTCAATTGCTTCTTTTATAAAAATCTTTTTCTTATCATTAATAAACCTTTTACTAATTTTATCTCTGTCTATAAATAAAGGATTTGTTGCTGCTATGTGCATTGCAATATCATGTACAAATTCTAGAAATTGTTCATTTTTTGAAACAAAGTCTGTCTCACAACTTACCTCTACTAATGCACCTAATTTATTGTTATAGTGAATATAACTATCTATTACTCCTTCCTTTGTAGGTCTTGATGATTTTTTTTCAGCAATTTTCATTCCTTTTTTCTTTAATATTATTTTTGCATCCTTAATATCACCATTTGCCTGCTCAAGAGCTTTTTTGCAGTCTATTACTCCTAAACCAGTTATTTCTCTGAGCTCTTTTATTTTATCTATTTCAATCTTCATTCTCTTTATTCCTCGCTCTTTTCTTTCTTTTCCTCTTCTTCTATCTTTTTCTGCTTCTTTTTAATTTTTTTACCCTCTTCCTTCACTTCCTCCTCTTTTTTTTCCTCTTCTACATCACATTCCTCTTTCTCTTCCTTAATTTCTAACTTTTCAACACTTTCTTCCTCAGTTTTTTCCTTAGGCTCAATAACTTCTATTTCCTCCTCAATTTCCTCTTCTTCCCCTTCAAATTCTACGGGAGGTGCCATCTCAATTTTTCCAGCAATTACAGCATCTGCCATTACTCCGGTTAATAAATCTCCAGATCTAATAGCATCATCATTTCCTGGTATTATATAATCAATTAAGTCAGGGTCACAATTTGTGTCTACTACAGCAAAAATTGGAATTTTTGATTTTCTAGCTTCACTGACTGCAATTTTTTCTTTTTCTGGATCTATAATAAATAAGGCATCTGGGATTTTTTCCAAATCTCTTATTCCATCATATAATTTTTTAAGCCTTACATACTCGTGATTTAATCTAGATTTTTCTTTTTTACTCAATTTTTCAATAGATTTATCTTCAATAAATTGTTCAAGTTCATTTAATCTCTCAACTCTACTTTTAATTGAATCAAAATTTGTTAGTGTTCCACCTATCCATCTATGATTTACAAATGGCATTCCACATCTTTTTGCATGTGAGAATATAACATCTTGAATCTGTCTTTTTGTGCCAATAAAAAGCACAATTTTACCATGGCTCGCAATTTCCCTCACATGATTATAAGCCTTTTCTAGAAGCTGAATGGTTTGTTGAAGATCTATAATGTGAATCCCGTCTCTCTTCATGAAAATAAATTTTTTCATTTTTGGATTCCATTTACTAGATTGATGACCAAAATGTACTCCTGCTTCAAGTAATTGTTTCATAGTTACTACACTCATAATTTTTCCTCCTATCTTGGGTTTTTCCTCCGTCTTATCCCCGAACATAAAAATGACCCAAAGGGGACCTTTTTTAGACGTGTGTATTTTTATTATAAGTTTTTATTTTTCATTACTTATTATATTAAAAATTTTTATAATTTATGTTAATATTTATAATTTACTCAAATTCGCAAACTGTTTTTATTACAAGTTTTTTTCTCTTCCAATAAAATACGCTTTTATCAATATTCCTTTAAATTTTCAAAGCGATAGTTTAACATAAAGTGGAAATAAGAGCAAATATATTTCAAGCTCTTGGATGGGTTTTTTCATAGATTTCCTTTAATTTACTTTTTGTAAGATGGGTATATATTTGTGTTGTTGAAATATTTAAATGCCCTAATAATTCTTGCACAGCTCTTAAATTTGCCCCAGCATCTAACATGTGTGTGGCAAAACTATGTCTTATAGAGTGGGGGCTTATCCTTTTTATTATTCCTAATTTCTTAATATGTCTTTCGACTATCTTCCTAACCCCTCTTGATGCTAATTTTCTTCCATTTTTATTTAAAAATAAAGATTTTGAAATTCCATTAGTTTTTTTATCATTTTTCAATAACTCTAGGCGTGATTTCATTAAATATTCTTCAATAGAATCCTTTGCATTTTTATTCAATAATGTAATTCTTTCTCTTCTCCCCTTACCCAAAACCTTAATTTTTTTATGTTTTAAATCAATGTCATCTATTTTTAAATTTACTAATTCAGAAACTCTTATTCCTGTTGAATAAAATGTTTCAAATATAGCTTTATCTCTCTTACCAAGATTATTTAAAAGAACTGGTGATTCAAGTAAATTTAACATTTCTTTTTTCTTTAAGTAATTTGGTAATTTCTTTTCTCTTTTTATAATAGGAATAAATTGAGAAGGGTTTTCATCTATAATATTCATCATCTCCAAAAATGAAAAAAACCCTCTAATAGAACTTATTTTCTTTGAAATTGTTGAGGTTGAATATCTCATAGTACGAAGATATGACAGATATCTCCTTAAAAATTTTGAATCTATCTCATTAAGATTTTTTTTCTTAGCTCTTTTGGTATATTCAAAAAATTTTTTAATGTCCTTTTTATACTCTTTTATAGTATTAGGGCTAAGATTTCTTTCACCTTCTAAATATGTAATGTATCTTTGAAACTCTTCTTCCATATCTTTAACAGTTAAGATATTTAAAATTATAGTTCTTTTGATATCTGGCAAGCCAATTTAAAATTACCTTTTATAAGAGCTAAATTAGATTTTAGACTTTTACCATCTGTTAATTCAGTTAAATTTTTTAAAATAAATGGTGATAATTTATGACCCTTAATATTTTTTTCTTTACATAATCTCAGTACTTGGTTTATTGTTTTTTCTGCCAAATTCTTATCTAATTCATACTTTTTTAAAATAGGATTTGATACAAGCAAGCTATGTTCCATTCCTAAATCTCTCATTTTTAAATAAACCTCTGCTATTTCTTTTGTATTTTCTAAAACATATTTCAATTCTAAATTTTCATCAACACCGCAAAAAAATGTTGCAAAATAGGAATTTTTATAGCCAACAACAGGTATAGATAGACTCTCAAGTAATTCAAATGTGTTTTTAATATCTAGAAATGCTTTTGGACCAGAACAAACTACAATAAGATTATGTTTAGATAAAGCATAAATGTCAGCAGATATGTCTAAAGTCATCAGAATTTCCCTGTGTACTCCACCAATACCCCCAGTTGCCATGACTTTTATACCAGCCTTCTGTGCAGCCCATAAGGTTGATGAAACAGTAGTTACAGCATCCCTTTTTAAAGCTATATTAAATGAAATGTCCCTTGTTCCTGCTTTATTAACTAAATTTAATGAATTCTTTTCTATTAAACTAATCATCTGTTCATCAGTAATTCCAATTTTTAAGACTCCGTTTAAAATAGCAATGATAGCTAAATTTACTTGTTCCTTTTTAGCTATCCCATTTAACTTGCGAAATAATTTGATGCTACTTTCTTTTGGAAGTCCATGCACAAAAAGGGTGCTTTCCATAGCAACAATGGGTTTATTTTTATTTAATGCTTTTTCAATTTTTTCCTCTATTTGAAAATCCATTGATAAAATCTCAATTTTTTTTACATAATAATTTATTTTATTTTATAACTTATGGGGTATTCTACTGCCATTAGGACATTTGATATCTTTAATGTTTTTCTTTTTTATTGAATTCTCCTTAACTAATTCACTTTAATAGTTTATATTACATTAAAAAATTATGTCAACGAAAAAATTGATAGAGAAATTAAAATTAAAAAATAAACTAATAAAATTATTTTTATCTTTATTGAAAGAATTAGGAGATAAAAATAGGAAGATCTAATTAATAAGTCCTCCTCTTTTTATTCTTTTAGAAATATTTTTTAAATATTTTTTTATTTATTTTTAATATTTAAGTAATTTTATTTCTTTTTTACTCAACAATGAGATGTTATTTAACTTTATATCTCCTTATTCACTATTTAATAATATAAAATTAATCCTTAACATAAGGCTTTCCTATAGCAGCTGGAGCAGTTGCTCTTCCCATCGCTCCTGCTAATACAATAATAGTTAATGCATAGGGAATCATTTTAACAAATTCAGGGGGTATCTTAAATATTCCTAATCGAAGTTCAAGAGCTTGAGCAAAACCAAAAAGTAAAGAACCTAACCAACTTCCAATAGGTGTCCACTTTCCAAAAACATTGGCAGCAAGAGCTATAAATCCTCTACCACCGCTCATATATTCAACAAATCTCCTAATCTCCTCTAATGCAAGTTGTGCTCCTGCTAATCCACCCAATGCACCACTTATTGTAACTGCTAAATATCTTATCTTATATATATTTATTCCTACAGTATCTGCTGCTCTTGGATGTTCACCAACTGCTCTGATTCTAAGTCCAATTTGAGTTTTAAATAGAATAAATTGACTGATAGCAACAATAAAGAAAGTTAAATAAATTATTGGTTTTTGTTGAAAAAATATCTCTCCAATCCAGGGTATATTACAAAGAATCGGGATTTTTATAGGATTAAGACCTGCTACTCCAGGAGTTGCACCAGCTTCTTTAAAAATAAAATCAGTTAAAAAACCCGTAGCTCCCAAAGCAAAAATATTTATTGCAGTTCCAACAACCACCTGATCTGCTCTTAGATTTATACTGAAATAAGCAAGAATTAAAGAAAATAATGCACCAACAATTATTGCTCCTAATACACCTAACCAGGCACTTCCAGTGAAATATGAAACTACTACACTAATGAATGCACCAATTAAAATCAAACCTTCTAATGCAATATTCACTATACCAGAACGTTCACATATTGTTCCTCCAATAGCTGTAAGAGCTAAGGGTGTTGCAATTCTTATCATACCTGCAAAAAGTGCAGGTGTTAAAATCTCTTTAAGTTGTTCCAATCTGTGCTAACCTCCTTTTCTCACGAGCTCTAATAAACATTTTTATAATTTCCTCAGCAGCAACTGCAAAAATTACTATTCCTTCTAATATATCAGTCATATCAACTGGAACATTTGCATCAAGTTGCATACTTTTTCCACCAGCTTGAGTAGCACCAAAAAGAATGGCAGCAAAAATAACACCAATTGGATTGTTCTTTGCTAATAGTGCTACTGCAATTCCAGTAAATCCATACATAGCTGAATATCTATCCCAAAGTTTATGATGAAGACCAGCAATCTCAACAGATCCAGCTAAACCAGCTAACATTCCACTAATAAATAAAGCTAAAATAATATTTTTACCAATGCTTATTCCAGCATATTCTGATGCATAAGGATTAAAACCTACAGCTCTAACTTCATAACCTATTGTGGTCTTCTTTAGAATATACCAAATTAATAAAGCGGTTAATATAGCAATAAAGAAACCTATATGAAGCCTTGTTCCTTTCAAAGCTGGTATTGGGAGTATTTTATCAATTTTTATAAGTTCTGCTGATTTATAGATAGTTTTAGAAACAGGAAGATCTGTTCTTGGATCTTTTAAAATATTTCTTATTATATAACTTGACAAAAATACTCCTATCCATGACATCATCATTGTTGTAATTACTTCATGTGAACCTGTTTTGGCTTTCAGAATTCCAGGTAAAAACGCCCAAAGTCCACCTGCTAAAGCACCTGCAATAAGTATTAGTGGAACATGTAAGATAGCAGGTAAAATAATTGCAGTAGCTATGTAGGTTGAAGCTAAACTTCCCAAATAAAGTTGACCTTCAGCACCTATATTAAACAATCCACATCTGAATGCAAATGCAACAGCCAAACCTGTAAATATAAGTGGCACGGAATTTAGTAATGTTTGTGTTATATTGAAATTTCCGACAAATGCACCCCGTATTAAGGAAACATAAGCTTGTATAGGATCGTAACCAAATATAAGCATTATTATTGCACCAACAAAAAAAGAAAAAAATATCATCCCTATAGGAACAAGCATTGGCAATAAGGTTTTACTAAGTTTATTATCTTTAAACTTATTCTTATTTTTTCTCTCTATAATATTTTTCTCTTTATCCCTTATATCTGTTTTCACTTATGCTCTCATTTCTTCATGATTTATTTTTTTCTTTTCACCACCCATCATATAGTAACCAACTAACTCTTTTGTTGCTTCACTGGATTTAAATTCTTTAATTATCTCTCCTTCATATATTACGAGTATCCTGTCACTTAAGCTCATTATCTCTTCAAGTTCAAGTGAAATTAAAAGAATAGCCTTTTTTTCTCTTCTGAATTTAAGTAGTTGATTATGAACAAATTCGATAGCTCCTACATCAAGACCCCTTGTAGGTTGATTTGCTATTAATAAATCAGGTTCTCTATTAAATTCCCTTGCTACTATCAATTTCTGTTGATTTCCTCCAGAAAGAGAATGTACAGGTAAAAATGGTGAAGGCGTTCTGATATCAAACTCGCCAATCAATTTTTCTGTTTCATTTAATATGGATGTAAAATTTAGAATTAATCCATTGGCATAAGGTTTCCGGTCATGATCACCCAGAATTATATTTTCAGTAATATTAAAATCAACAATTAGTCCTCTTCCTAGTCTATCCTGTGATATATGTGATATTCCCATTCTTAGTCTATCCCTCGTCGAAATGTGAGTGATATCCTTATCTTTAAAATATATATTTCCCTTATGAGCTTTTCTTAAACCAGAAAGAACCTCTTCAAGCTCAGCTTGACCATTCCCAGCTACTCCAGCTATTCCAACTATTTCCCCTTCCCTCACCTGGATATTTACTCCGTTGATAGCTCTAAGATTTCTGTAATCCAAAGCTTCTAAATTCTTAATATTCAATACTACATCACCTTTTTCAACCTTGTCTTTAGTTACAGTTAAAACAACATCTCTTCCCACCATCATACGGGCTAACTCCACCTTGTTAGTGTCTTTTGTTTTTCTTGTATCCACTACTCTACCATCTCTCACAACAGTTACTCTATCACTTATAGCAACTACTTCTTCTAATTTATGTGTTATAAAAAATACCGACATACCTTTAGCGGTTAATGACTTTATTACCTTAAATAACTCAACAACTTCCTGGGGAGTAAGAACAGAAGTTGGTTCATCTAAAACAAGAATATTTGCCCCATGATATAATGCTTTTAAAATCTCTACTCTCTGTTGTATTCCCACAGATGTATCCATTATTTTTGCTTTAGGATTAACGTGTAGTCCAAATTTTTCAGAATATTGTTTAACTACTTTCTCAGCAGAATTCATATCTAAAATTCCACCTTTAGCAGTTTCTTTTCCCAATATAATGTTTTCCATTATTGTTAATTGTAGGATTAACATAAAGTGCTGATGAACCATTCCAATACCCTTATTAATAGCATCTTTTGGAGAATGGATTTCAATTGGCGTACCATCTAAATAAATTTTTCCTTCATCAGCATTATATAAACCATAGAGGATATTCATTAAGGTGGTTTTACCAGCACCATTTTCACCTAAAATGGCATGGATTTCGCCTTCTAGGAGGTTGATATTTATTCTATCATTTGCCAATACGCCTGGAAATGCTTTGGTTATATTTTCTAGTTTTAATATCTCTCTCTGTTTAATTAAGTTTTCCAACACTTAAGAAATATATTTAAAAGGATTATTAAATAAAAAAATATTATCTTATTATTTAAATTAAAAGAATTATAATAGCAAAAATTCTAAGTGGCAAGTATTTGTTAAAAAATAATGATAAATTTTAAATTCAATTATTAATAATAAATTTAAAATTTTTTAATAAAAAATGCGGGTACCTTTTTGATACCCGCATTTTACTTCTATATTTCTTATTATTCTTATCTTACTATTCAATTTCCTCTGGTGTTTCTGGTGGAACTACTGTTCCTGTTATAATATCCTGTTTGGCCTTTTCAATAGCGTCTTTTATTTCTTGTGGTACTATATCTTCATGTTCGTGGAAAGGAGAAAGTCCAACACCATCATTTTCTAATCCATATGCTGTATCTCCACCAGTAAAGTTACCTTCAAGCGCATCTTTTATAGTTAAGAAAGTAGCCTGAGTTAGGAATTTTTCTGCACTTGTTAGTATAACAGGTGCATTATCTGGAGAACTAATTGATTGATCTACATCAACACCAATTGCATAGTTTCCTTTATCAACAGCAGCCTCAAAAACACCCACACCAGTAAGACCAGCGACTTGAAATACTATATCAGCACCAGCTTCATACTGTGCAATTGCTGCTTCTTTCCCAATAGCTGGATCTGTAAATGTTTCTGTGTATATAATTTCAATCTGAATGTCGGGATTTACCGACTTAGCACCTGCAATATATCCAGCAATAAATCTGTCAACTGGAGGTATCTTCATTCCACCAACCATACCAATTACATTATCAGCATTTATTCCATCAATTGAATCCTCTTTCGTCATCATACCTGCAAATACACCTGCTAAATATCCTACTTCCTGCTCCCTAAACAGTATCTCACGAATGTTTGGAACATCTATTGGATTGAAATCTGCATCTGCCAAAGAAATATCTATACCTCCGAAATATGTGTCAGGAAACTTCTCAGCTACTTCTTTAATAGAATCGCCCATCATAAACCCAACAGCAAATACTACATTGTTTCCATCTTCAGCAAGTTTGGTTAAATTAGGTACATAGTCTGTTTGTTGTTCAGATATAACAACATCTATCTCTACTCCTAATTCAGCTTCAGCTTTCTCAAGACCAGCATAAACACCATCATTAAATGATTTATCACCTAATTTACCAACATCTGTAGCCATAGCTGCCTTAAATTCAACTTCTTCAGTAGGTGTAGGTTCCTCAGTAGGTGTAGGTTCCTCAGTAGGTGTAGGTTCCTCAACAGCTTCTTCTGCTGGAGGGCAACCAATGAGTGTAAGTGACAGTGATGCAATAATTGAAAGAGTTAAAATTGTAAAAATTGTTTTTTTAAGAAAATTCATTAATTCCTCCTTATTAATTTTTTTACAATAAATTAATCTCCTGTAAAATCCACCTCCTTTTTTAATTAATGACTTTTATAAAAGATTTATCATTTAGAAGATTATACAATAAATAATAAATAAATTCTTATAATTTTAACTATTTTTTTTAAATTGTCAATAATTATTATTGCTCTGATGATTTTATCTTAATTCTCTGTACATATTTATAAAATCTTTGTTACTTATAGGAGGATACTTAAATCCAAGTGAAATTCCTAATCTCGGTATTGGAGGTGAAATAAGATTTGCCTGAACTAATTCTTTTTGTCTTACAAAAATATTTTGAGGTGGGTCATCCAATAATATCTTGCCATCACTAACAACTACAAATCTATTTGATATCTTAGATGCAAAATTAAGATCATGGGTAATAGTTATTAATGTTTTTTTACTTTTTAAGAGATGTTTTATTAAATCTATTAATTTATTAACTCCAAGAAAGTCCTGACTGGTATTTGGTTCATCAAGAATTAAAATTTTGGGATCCATAGTTAAAATTGAAGCAATTGCTACCCATTGTTTTTGAAAAAAATTTAATCTTCTTGGATTTAAATCTAAAAGATTATAAATATTAGTCATTTTAGCTATCTTTTCTACTCTGCTTTTAGTTTTATTCCCTGAAAATCCAATATTTTTAGGTCCAAAGGTTAATTCTTCTCTTACTGTTTCTTTAAATAATTGCTGCTCTGGATTCTGAAAAATATATCCTACAGTTTTTGAAAGTTCAGCAATTGAATAATCCTTAGTATTTTTATTTTCTATCCATACTTGACCAGATGTGGGTTTTAGAAGACCATTAAAATGTTTAACTAAAGTTGTTTTTCCTGAACCATTCTCCCCAATTATTACAACAGATTCACTGTCTTCTATTTTTAAGTCTATTCCTTTTAAAGCCTTTAAACCAGATGGATAAGTAAATTTTAATTTTTCGACCAATATTTTTGGCAAGTTATACTCCAAATTCTTTTATTATTTGTTTAAATATCATAAATATAAACAGTAACCATCAAATTAAATTGTTGGTCTTTTACTAAATTCTTTTTTTGCTTGCTCAAAATTAATAGGATAACCATTATTTTTTTTCCAAAGGCCTTCTCTTTCCATTCTTTGAGCCAATTTTACAAAACAGGGTGGTCTCATGTATTTAGTATATTTCTTATATTTAGAAAAGGTTTTAAAAACCTCATTAGGGGAGTCATCTAATACTATTTTTCCATCTTCAATTAATAAGATTCTGTCTGCAAATTCAACAATTTCATCTATTTTATGTTCTGCTATTACTATTGTTACTCCATCATTGTTTAGCTCTTCAACTAATGAAAATATTAGTTTACTATTAACTGGATCAAGTTGAGATGTGGGTTCATCTAAAACAAGAATTTTTGGTTTCATTACTAAAATAGATGCAATTGCAACCATCTGCTGTTGACCCCCTGAAAGTTCATATGGAGATCTATGTTTTAAGTCATATATTTTTAGCTTTTTTAAAATCTCTTCAACTCTTTCTATCATCTCATTTCGAAAAATTCCTAAATTTTCTAAACTAAAAGCTAACTCTTCGAATACTGTAAATTTTGAACCAGAAAGTTGATTAAACGGATTCTGCAGTACAAATCCCACTTTAGTTACAATTTTATGAAGTGGTAAATCAGTAGTATCTAAATCATCAATTAGTACCTTTCCTTCTATTTTTCCTTTAAAAAAGTGTGGAATAAATCCAGTAATTGTATAACATAATGTTGATTTACCCGCTAGATTCTTACCAAGAATACAACAGAACTCTCCATCACCAATATTTAAATCAATGTTTTTTAGAGCTTTTTTCTCTGAACCTGGATAAATAAAACTTAAGTCTTTTATATTTATACCCATAAAATCACTCAAAAAATAATGTTAAGTCTAGTAACATTAATATAGCATCATATCCATTTTAACTATTATATGAACTATTTAAGAGATGTGTTTATAAACACATGTTCTTGTACATTGAAAAATAAATAACCTTGTCATTCTGAGCACATTCGCGGAGTTTATCCTGAGCGAAGCGAATGGACCTGGTACAGGCTGTGCGAAGAATCTCATTATATTTATCTTTTTAAAAGAAGATTCTTCAGTCGCTATAGCTCCTTCAGACTCCGTCCTTGAGCGTAGCGAAGGAATGACAACAAATATAAATTAATTCATATTTATATTTTATAAATAGTAAACTGTAAACACTAAGCTTAAATAGTACATATTATAGAATCACTTTATATAAAATTAATCTATATAGAATTAATAATAAACAGAATATCAAAACTATTATTCGAAATATCCTCTGTAATAGAGAATCCTTTATTTTTAAAATTGATGTTTTTGAGCCGGGTGTGCTAAATGCTCGTGCTTCAAGTGCTAAAGCTCTTTGCTCAACATCAGATATTGAACCAAAAAGTAATGGTGCTATTAACGGAATGATAGATTTAATTTTTACTAAAATATTACCCTCTACTTCTAAACCTCTTGACTTTTGAGCATCCAATATTGAATTTGCTTTTGATTGCATATATGGAAATATATTTAAGGTAGATAAAAAAATAAAAGACAATGTTGGTGGAAATCCCATTGAAATTAAAGAATTCATTATATGACTTGGATTTGTGGTAAGAAGGAAAAATAAAAGTGAAGAGATCATAACTAAAATTCTACTTCCCAATAAATATGAAAATATAATCGCTTCTAATCTAATTTTTAGTATTGAGAACTCCCACAAAACTTCTTCTCCACCTTGATAAAAAAAGATTTGAAATATAAATACAAATAATATTAAAGGTAATCCTAATTTTAAAATTATTTTAAAAAAATCCTTAAAAACTCTTCCAGATAATGAGATAAGAACAATTATTAATAAAAAAAGAAGTATTGGAAGATGAATCCATTCTACAGTAAACATTATGATAATAAATAGCATTAAAATGACTAATTTAGTTAATGGATTTAATCTATGAATAGGGCTATTTCCTGGAATAAAAGATGTTCTATATCCCATATATGTATTTTTAAGTTATTGAATTTATTTGAATAAAATTTTTAGATTCTACAAATATAATTATAAATGATATTATTTATCTATTTTTTATTGATATAGTTTTTAATTTGAATAATTACTATTAAATCAATATATTCTTATTTAAATATATATTCCTCTAAAAAATTTTGCTTTTTGAGATAATAAAGCAATGGGAGACCCAATACATAGCAAATAATTGTTTCAGAAATCCCAATGTATAATACTGTATGCAAATATGGGACTCCAAAAATTATACTTAAATAAGAACTAACACCAAATGCATTTATAATTACTGGGGGTAATGGAGCAAGCCAAATACTGGGCATTTTTGAAGTTAGATAAGCAGCAATCAATGTGCAAAGACTTCCCAAGAATATATCCCATGGTCCAAATCCACCAACATAATTTGCTATCAAACAACCTGCAAATAATCCCCACATAGTTGATGCTCTTAAAAATGGGAGTATCGTTAAAACTTCAGATATTCTAAATTGAATGGGTCCATAACTAATTGGAGCTAAACCTACTGTAAGAACAACATATAT
Source organism: Actinomycetes bacterium (assembly GCA_023129485.1). GTDB lineage: Bacteria > Actinomycetota > Humimicrobiia > JAHJRV01 > JAHJRV01 > JAHJRV01. The sequence continues at coordinate 15,614 of JAGMBY010000029.1, forward strand.
AGCTCCTATCACTGAAGCCAATGCTGCATCCTTTGCGGAAAGTGGTAGTTTAAAGCTTTCATCTTTACTATTTCTTCTAAAACTCATGATTATTTTAAAAACAAAATAAAATTAAATTATGTCTTAAAAAGTGATATCAAATGTATAAAAACCTTTTGATTTCTTATATTCCTCAATTTTAACTTTTCTGATTGTGGCTGAACCAGGTCCTCTTTTAATAAATTCTATGAATGAATTAATATCTCGTTCATCTCCCTCTGCATATATTTCAACACTCCCATTATATTTATTTCTAACAGTACCATTGATATTTAATTTATCAGCATATCTAATTGTATAAAATCTAAATCCAACTCCCTGCACATATCCCTTTACTACTATATGTACATATTTTTCAGCCATATTCTAACAATATATTGTTTAAAAATTTTAGATTATAAATTTCCTTCAGATATGAATTTTCTTAATAACTTTCTCTCGATTATCCTTAACTTTCTCGTCCACCAATGCTCATGAGGATTCATTGGTTTTACTAAAATTGTGAATATTCCAAATAATTTTCCTCCTAAAACATCTGTAAATATCTGATCCCCAATAATTGCAACATTTCTTTTATCTAAACCCAACATTTTAATTGCCTTTCTAAAAGACCATGTAAGTGGTTTAATTGCATTATATATAAATGGTACCTGAAGTTTGTCTGAAATCTTTTTTACCTTATAAGCCTGATTATTTGAAAGAACACAAACATTAAATCCCATTTCTTTGAGATTTTTAAACCATGAACTGACCTCTTCAGAAACAATAAATATTTTATGGGGTATTATGGTATTATCTAAATCAATAATTAATCCTTTTATCCCCAATGATATTAGGTTTTCTAAATCAATATCGTATATTGAAGAATAATAAGAATTTGGACAAAAAAAAGGTTTTTTCATTTTACCATTTAAAATTTACTTTTCTAAATTATTTAAAAAATTATAAAATTCAGTCTCTGAATTTGTAAAAAAATGACTATGTTTTTCCTCATCATTAACTACAAAATATAAATAATCAACATCTGCAGGATTAAGGGCTGCTTTTATTGACTCTATCCCGGGATTACAGATTGGTGTCGGGGGAAGCCCTCTGTATATCCTTGTGTTATAGGGAGAGTCAATTGATAAATCTGATTGAGTTAATTCGTCATCCCATTTATTAAGAACATATCTTATTGTCGCATCTATTGCTAATTGCATATCTCCCTTAAGTCTATTATATATAACCGCTGAAACTAATTCTCTCTCTTTAGGAATGTAAACCTCTCTTTCAATCAAGGAAGCAATAGCTATTATGTCTTTAATAGTTAAATTTTTTTGACTTGCTAAATCAAAATTTAAATTTTTAGTTTCCTCTTTAAACTGTTTTAAAAATTCATTTATTATGTCATGAGCGGATGTTCCCTTTAAGAAAGTATATGTTTTTGGAAATAGAAATCCTTCTAAACTCTCAACATCATTCAAAAATTCATAATTATAATCCTCAATATTTGCATTGCATATAAATGTTTTTTTAGAAATTGGGGTACTTTCTTCAACCTTTTCAGCAATCTCGTATAATGTATAACCTTCAGGTATAGTGAATGTATATGTTTCTGGTTGTGGAGGTCCTTGAATTAATTTTCCAATGACAACCGCATATGAAGAATTAATATCAAATTCATACTCTCCAGATTTTATATTTTTATCCTGTTTTTTACTTCTAATGTAATATTGAAAAAGCCATGAATTTTTTATTACTTTTTTTTCTTCTAAAATTTTAGCAACTTCTTTTGTAGATGTGCCTTCTGGAATTATGACTTCAACTTTTCCTGAAGCATCATAAGGTTTAAATAAAACTTCATAAAAGTTTTTTAAAATATAAAATTCTCCCAATATCAATAAAACTAAAAATATAAATATTGTGAGTAATGGTAATATGAATGATTTACGTCGTATTTTCATTTTTTATTTTT
>JAGMBY010000003.1 GCA_023129485.1 Actinomycetes bacterium
CTTGACCCTGCATGTGGAACAGCAGGATTTTTAATTTCTTCATTTAATCATATCCAAAATAAGAATAAAAAAGATGGTAGAGTTAATTTAACAGCTGATGAAAGAACGAGATTAATAAATAATTTTTCCGGTTATGATATTTCTCCGGATATGGTGAGATTATCCTTAGTTAATATGTATCTGCATAAATTTCCAGCTCCGAAAATTTATGAATACGATACCTTAACTTCAGAAGAAAAATGGAATGAGGTTTTTGATGTTATTTTAGCAAATCCCCCGTTTATGTCACCAAAGGGCGGGATTAAGCCCCATAAGAGATTTAGTGTACAGGCAAAACGCTCAGAAGTCCTTTTTGTTGATTATATTGCAGAACATTTAAATCCAAACGGCCGTGCAGGCATTATTGTACCCGAAGGTATTATTTTTCAATCAGGTAATGCCTATAAAAAACTTCGTAAGATGTTAATAGAAAATTCACTTTATGTGGTTGTGTCTTTACCTGCCGGAGTCTTTAACCCTTATTCAGGAGTTAAGACATCCATTTTATTTTTAAATAAAAATTTAGCTAAAAAAACCAATAAAATCTTATTTGTAAAAGTAAATAATGACGGATTTGGTTTAGGTGCACAGCGAAGGAAAATACAGGAAAACGATTTACCAGACGCGTATCGTGCAATTATGGAATACAAACAAACGTTAATTTCAGGAGATAAATTTAATGAAGATACTTGGCGGAAGATAAAAGTTATTGAGAAATGCAAGATCGCAAAAGGTGGCGATTATAATCTGAGTGGTATCCGATACGGTGTAGCAAAGATCCACGCAAATATTAAATGGCCAATGGTCGAGATAGGAGAAGTCGTTGATATAGAGAGCGGGTCTCGTCAAAAGGGTGGCGCGATTTCTTCTGGCGTTTCAAGTATTGGAGGTGGACAGATAAATGAACACGGAGATATTCGTTTTGAAAAAATGAAGTATATCACTAATGAACATTTTCAATCGATGAAGAAAGGAATTCTAAAACAGGGAGACGTTCTTATTGTAAAAGATGGCGCGACAACTGGCAAGACGGGTTATTTTGATAGCAATGAAAAATCCGCGGTTAACGAGCATGTTTTTATATTAAGAGCACGACATAATATTCTATCAAAATATCTTTATAACATTATTAGATCGGAAGATTTCCAACAAAAACTAAAACCATACATTAAAGGAATAATTGGCGGTATTAGCCTTGAGGTCAAAGGAATTAAAATCCCCTTACCGTCATTGGTTGTGCAAGAACAAATTGCTGCTGAATTAGATAGCTATCAAAAAATAATCGATGGTGCAAAACAAGTCGTGGAAAATTACAAACCAACCTTTAAAATCGATCCCGAGTGGGAAACTGTAGAACTAGGTGATGTTTGTAAATTTGTCAGAGGTCCTTTTGGGGGTGCATTGAAGAAGGAAATATTTGTTGAGAAGGGATATAAAGTATATGAACAAAAACATGCTATTCAAAATAATTTTACGATCGGAGAATATTATATTACCTCTGATAAATTTCAAGAAATGAAAAGATTTGAAGTAAAATCGAGAGATTTAATTGTAAGCTGTTCAGGGACTATGGGAAAAATAGCAATTGTACCTCAGAATATTGAGAGGGGAATAATTAATCAAGCGTTATTGAAATTAAGACCAGACTATAACAAAATTAATTCCATGTATATGAAATTAGTTTTAGAAACTCCAAATATTCAAATCAAGTATTTCCAAAATACATCTGGTGCAGCAATAAAAAATGTTTCTTCTGTTAAATATTTACAAACAATAAGGATTCCACTTCCTTCCATTGAAATTCAACAGCAAATTATTGCTCAAATTGAAAAAGAACAAAAAGTTATTAATGCCAACAAAGAATTAATAAATATTTTTAAAAATAAGATTAAAGATAAAATCGCAGATGTATGGGGCGAGTAATAAACGAGGATGCTTTTCAAATAATAGATTTTCTATCTTATCTATATAAATCCTTACAAGAGGAAGAATATATTAATTTTTTATGGGATGTATTTTATACAAATTATGAAAAAGAAAAATATCAGTTTGCGTTTATCGCTTACCATATGCTTTTTGTGAGTTTTGTGTATTTTTCAATATGGAAGATAAAAATTAATCGAGAAAAAGATTTTGCTAAAGCATTAATTGGATTTAATAAAGATTGTGAAAAAAATATGATGAATGCATCCTCTCCCTTTGCTTTTAGTGAAATAAATGAAAGTAAAATTTTCAGGTTTTTTAAATTAGTTGGATGCAAGAACGATAAAATTGGCGAATTTACTAAGATTGTAAAAATTCGTAATGATATATCACACTCTAACGGAAATATATTCTTTAATAGTCAAGATTCTCTTGATGAAAAAATAAACGAAGTTTTACAATGTATATTCAAGATACAAGAACATACAGAATGTACTATAGAAAACATATTTAATGAGTTTCTGAAAAATAATTGGGATAGCAATGCTAGGGAATGGTTAGATGATGGAGACCAAATTAGAGAAACATTAATTCGCAAGAATTATTTCTCTAAAAAAGATATTGAACATTGTTTATCATTTAATATTAATCTTCTCGAACAAAAAAAGAATTTTATTAAAATAAAAAAATTATTTAAAACATTTCAGAAAGAATATTCAGAAAATTAGTTTATATATTACCCTTTTTATTTTTCACAATTGACTCATAAAATAAGGTCTAATGAGAAAAAAATCATAAAGATGGAGGAGATTGATAGATAACTTATAATGAAAAAATTTATAAAATATATTATTAAAAACGTTCAGCAAATTTTTTATATTTTACTGCTATCAATATTTTTCGTGTTTTTGATTTTCCCCACGTTAACCCAATTAGATTTTATAGAAAAATTTCCAATTAATCCCTCAACAGATACTTTAATAGCTATCACTGCCCTAGTTTTATTTTTGCTTATACTTACCAGGGGAAGGTTACAAAAATTATTGCAGAGATATAAAAATACTTATAATTTAGAAGATCCACCCTCTTTATATCTACTTAATATATTTTTGTTTATTCTTATTTGTACTTTATTGATTATCTTATTCCAAAACGAGCATATTTTAATTCCGAATATTTCACTAAAATTTATAGTTTTTTCATATATTAATTTTACATTAGTAATTATTTGGTTCTTTTCGAGTTTTCATTGGAAACCCAAGAAGGCAAAAAAACCTATATCAAATAAAGAAAAACTTTCACTTTCTGATGAAGCTATTAAATTTCCCGAACAAGATCTATGTGATAGGGGAAAATTTATAGAAGATTTACAGAAGGAGATTGAAAATATTCCTTTCAGTGATTCTTTTGTTTTTGGACTTTATGGAAGTTGGGGAGAGGGTAAAACCTCTGCCATTAACTTATTAAAAAATAATATTGAAGAAAATGAGTATTTTTTGATTGTAAATTTTGACCCTTGGAATTTCAAAGATGAAGAAGCAATTTTATCAGCTTTTTATAACCAAATAGAAAAATCCTTTAGTCAAAAATTTATTCTTTCTGGCTTTAAAAAAACAATTATAAAATACAAAAATATAATTTCTATGGGACTATCTCAAACAGGAATTAAAATTGATTTTTCGGATACCAAAGAGTCTATAGAAGAAATTAGACAAAGAATCGAATCCTATATAACCCAGACCAAAAAGAAAATTATCATCTTTGTTGATGATATTGACAGACTTCAACCAAAAGAGATTTTACTTGTTTTTAAACTAGTACGTCTTAGTGCAAATTTCAAAAATACAATTTTTCTCTTGGCTTTTGATCCAGTTCTCGTTCAGAATTATTTTAAAATTGATTTAAAAATAGATTCAGAATTCTTGGAGAAAATTGTACAGAAACCTATTCCGTTACCAGCAATTGAGCAACAAGATATTGATCAATTTTTAGACAAACACATAGAGAAACTTTTTGATGAATTAGCAATTTCCAAAGAAAGAAGGGAAAAATTTGAGAAGGATTTTTCACTTATTTATCGGACACAAGTCAAGAAAATTTTTAAAACTTTACGTCGCGCAAAAAGATATTTAAATGGATTACGCTCTACACTTCCCACTATTAAGAACGAAATAAATTTAAAGGATTTTCTAATTCTAGAAATAATTAGAGACTTTTTTCCGAAAATATATGATGATATATGGAGTAACCCTTGGAGTTATTTGACAACAAAATGGGATATAGAATTTTATTTTTCTTCTCCCTTTGCTTTAAGTTTAAAAGATGATAGAAAATATGAAATAATAAAAGACCATATTGAAAGTATTACTGAAAATGAAAAAGATAGAGAAATATTAAAAGAGTTATTGAAAGAATTATTTTTTGAGGTAAAAGATGCATTAGATCAACACAAATTAGGGCAAAAGTATTCTGCTGAGACATACAGAGTAGAAAAATGTATTACACATCCCGAATGTTTTAAAAAATATTTTATTCTTAAAGTGCCATCATCAGATATATCTGATGAATTTATTGAAGCAACCTTCGATCTATGGCATTCAATAAAAGATATAGAAAAAGAAAATGTAGTTTCTAAAACAATATTTGAACTTCAAGAAAAATCAATACTTTCAAAATTTTTTAATAAACTTAAGGTATTTATGGATAAAATACCAAAAGAAGGAGTCTATGAAATAATAAAAGTTATTTATGAAAACGCAGGTAAGTTTTCTAGAAAAGGTGCAGGAAGTATTGAAGGCTCTGAATATGACAATTCAATTAAACTTTTTATGTCACTTATTAATGATAAGATGGGAAAAGATAATATATATTCTATTTTAGAGGAAGCTGTTATGAAAACTACTTATCTTCCTTATGCTGTTCTTATTGTTCACTTTTGCCAAAAAAAAGGGCGTGGGTCATTTTTTAATATTTATGAATCTATTGATATTGATAAATTGCAAGAAAAAGTTTCAAAACGTTTAAAGGAACACTTTGTTGATAAAAAAAGAGATATTTTTAAAGAAATACCAGAAAAAGATGGAGGATGGATTTTAGTATTATATCAATGGGGAAGTAATTGGGATACGTTTAAAGGAAATAATAATAAAATTGTAAATAAATACGTTTTGTCACTTATTAAAGGTGATGCTAAGAAATTTATTACATTTCTTGCGTCTCAAGAGGGGTTAACATTTTCGGATGCCCCGGTTTTTAATTTAAAAGAAATTAGTCGTATTTACAGCCTTTCAGATTTAAATAAATTAGCAGAAAAATTCAAAGATGATCCTGCTTTGTCCTGCAAAGAAAAAGAAACAATAGAAATATTTCTGAAGACATATCAAGATTTTAAAAAACAATGAATAACTTACAATAAAATTTACTTCAGATTTTTACATTTAATGTGACAGGGGAGGTTGTTTTGTCACATTAGAAAAGAATAATAATTTAATGAAGAGAAGGAAATATGATAATAAATATAATATATGATTTTTTAATAATTCGTCTCAGTGAACTCCTTTCTAGAATGAATAATTTTCCAAATATAATTCAAGGAATAGGATTAGCCTTATTAACTATTTTGATTCCTTTGGCGATAGCTATTTTAACCGATGTATATCAAAAAAGAAGAGATGGAAAGATAGAGTTTGCAAATTTAGATCTCCATGTTATTTTAGACAATGTTTTTAAAATTAAGTTACTTATTTTATCTGTTTTTTTGATATTTCTTCCAATGTTATTTTGGGAAATCTTATCAGGTCCGGTTAAACTTTTTGGAATCGTTTTAACCTCTATTGGAATTATAATAACTATTAGAATTATAACTAATGTATATTGTTGGGTCAAAGGAAACTCTTTAGAATATAGATTTTCTTATTTGAAAAAGGTAAAAAACTATAATGATCTTGAAACTGTTTGGAGATCTACATGGGAAGCTGAAAATATAAATTTTCAAAATGAAAAAGAATTTTTTATGATATTTTCTTCTAAAATTGACCAATTATTAGAGTTAAATAAAAAATCTCTTAAAACTATATCAAAACTTCTAAATGATTTCAATAGTTTTATAAATAATCGACCAGTATTTTTTTTAGTAGCTACAGAAGAGGTTTTCCCCAAAATATTAGAATGGCATTTTAAAGTATGGCAAAAAAAATATATGTGTTTAGGCAAGAAAATCGACTTAGATAAATTTACTAATTATAGCGGAATATCAAGAGTATTAAATTCTATATTTAGAAACATAGAAGAGCATTCTTTAAAAGAAGGAGAAGCCTTTTCTTTGTTTGCTTATTTTAAAAAACATGCAGAACATTACAAGCATGAATTAGTTAAGAGAGATCACGAGCACCATTATATCATATTTTTATTTAGGACCTTTTATCAGGTGTTTTTTGAAAATGTATTATACTCTTCGGAAATTCTAGATATTTGGGAGCAATATTTCCCGAAAGAATGGAAAATATCAAAAACTAATTTATTAGATAAGGAACATAAATTTTTATCAAGTTTATCGTGGAAATATTTTCTATATTGGGCTAACGATAGAATTATACAGTCAAAAGAGGAAAAGGACCTTGTTCTAGGTGAATTTTCTAGAGATCTCTTCCCAGAAGTAGATCCTAATTTATGGGCTAAATTCTTGGTTTTTGTTTTTTCTGGATCCGATGAGAAGAATAGAGTAAAATTAGCAATTGAAAGACCTTGGAATTTTGGCCCTATTGAAAGAGTAAAATTATATTCTATTAATGAAATAAGCAGCGAAGAAATGCATAAAAAAATGTCTGAAGATATAGAAAGAGAAGAGCAGAGAACCTATGGATTAGCATGTTTATTATTTAAAGAAGAATTCTCAAAAGAAAATATAGCACAATATATAAAAGAAATCAAAAATCTTGAATATCCCAAAGAATCAAATGAAGAAAATGAAAAAATTAAATTGTTAGATATTTTTAATGGAATGTTAGAACATTTAAATAAATAAAAGTATGAAATATTATTATCGATGATGTTTTATAAGCATGAATGTCAGGGGGACAACGGTTCTTCTGACAATAAATAATGTAAAACGAAGAGCGCCAAGAAAGCTCCGTATCTCTAATAATAAATTAGGATACATTCCATTTTCTTTGAAAATTAATATTTTACTTTTAAATTAGATAAATAGGGAAGGTGTACCAGGTCAATAATTCGGTAATTTTTAGTGGAAAACCTATAGGATCTGAGGAGTTTTTTAACCAGATGGTTGAAACTTTAGGTATTATTATAGATAAACCTCCTAAAGGAAGACCTCATAAAAGGGAAAGCTAAACCATAGAAAAAATAGGGTGTGTCTATTTAAATTAAGGATAAAAAGTTTAATAATAGTTTGCAGAATTTAGTTAGAAGAATGAAATATAATTTGTCAATATTAAAAATTTGACCTCGGTAGACCAATAGCCAATTTTCGAAGGGATTTTTTATCTAAAAAAGAAGGATTTTTAAAAGATTTGTCGTAGTATTTATTTAGAAGAAGTTTGGAATATCTACCTAATGATTTTGTTCCAATAATAAAGTTGGGATAATATTTATATTTATTCGTCTCCTAAAGTAAAAATATAGAAACATTAATGTAAAAGAATTGTTTTATATTATAAAAACATTTTGAAAGAGTGCAAAAAAAGATTTAATCTTTAGAATCAGATATGTCAAACATTGAGACCAAGCCCCATTGATTTCATATACCTGACCAAAGGAGGAGTTATGAAAATATATTGGGCTAGCAGTATTTTTAGTGCAGCAGATGGACACTTTAATGAACTGTGTGTCAAAACCCTACGCGAGAACGGTTATGCTGTATTGAATCCCCAAGAAAATACATTTAACCAGGGAG
>JAGMBY010000030.1 GCA_023129485.1 Actinomycetes bacterium
TTAATATTTCTTATTTTTATTCTTTTTCCCTAATTTTTAACACTACTTTAAGTAACCCAGCCAAAATTCCACCAATTTTAGAAACTGGAGCAAAAATCATCTCTTGAGCAAATTTTGTTATGTTATCAGCTCTTTTAGTTGTGCTAAGAACAGTACTTATAATTTTATCAACACCACCTAATTCAGAATTAACTATATCTAATGTAGTACTCAATTTTTTAAGATTCGGAATTAATTCCTTTCTTAAATCAACAAGTACTTTATTTAATGACTTTAGTGTAGTAGTTATTTTTATAGTTAGAATTATAGAAATAATTATGAATACTGCAAAAAATACAATTATAGCTATCTCAAAAGGTGCAAATTGCATCTTCAACCTCCAACAATTAATTTCTTATTTTTTGATTTTAAATTAAAAATCTTATTTAATAGTTAATTTAGAAATTTTTTTGATTATACCATAACTACCTCATATTATTTTAGAAAATAGAATTGCCACAAAAGATATTATTGGAAGTTTTAGGTATATTCTTCTAACAGATAATACTTATATAAATATATATACAGTAAATCTAATAAGAAATCGGGCTTAGAATTATTAAGTAATGTTCACAAAATAGAATATTATAGATTTATATAGAATTTTTTGTTGAAAATGACGGGGAAAACCTACTACGAAGCTTATTACAAATTTTAAGTTTAATAAAACATTGAGTTTGAATAAGTTTAAACTATATTTAAAAATAACAAACCCACCTTGCCGTAATTTGTTTATCTTTGAACCTGTTCTAATAAGGTGGGTGCTGTCCTGACAACTTCGTTGTTCCACTCTACAGAGGCGTCAATTCCATTGCCAAAGTAATAGCTCCCTATGTTAATTTGTTGGTTCAAATAGATACCAAACTACAAACAAGATAGGCTATGTTTTTATACTATCATAAAATTTTATACCATTCAAATAAAAATTTTTATAATTTTATATTTAATTTTTGTTTTTAATTATTTTTATATTTAGTTCTTCAAGCTGTTCTTTGGTAACTTCATCAGGTGCACCCGTTAAAAGACAGGTAGCTTTTTGAGTCTTTGGGAATGCTATTACATCTCTTATGTATTTTTTTTGTAACAACTCAGTAACTAATCTATCAAAGCCATATGCAATTCCGCCATGCGGCGGAGCTCCATATTCAAATGCTTTTAATAAAAAACCAAAATTATCTTCTATCTCTTTTTGCTCATGACCTAAGATTCTAAATACTTCTTTCTGCAAATTACTATTATTAATTCTAATGGAACCACCAGCAATCTCACTACCATTTAATACTAAATCGTAATGTTTTGACCTCACTTTTAAAGGATTGGTTTTTAAAAACTTAATAGTTTCTTCATTTGGTGAAGTGAAAGGATGATGCATTGGTTGATATCTATTCTTCTCTTCTTCCCATTCGAATAATGGAAAATCATAAACCCATAAAATTTTATATGTATTTTTAGGAATTAAACTTAACTTGTCTGCTAAATATAATCTTATTTGACCCAAAATTGTGCTTGCCTTATCAGACGAATCAGCCATCAGAATTAATAAATCACCTGCTTTTGCTTCAAATTTATTTAGGATTGTATTTTTTTCAACATCTTTAAGATATTTTACAATGGGTGACTGAATTTCTCCCAGTTCTTTTATTATTATCCAAAAAATTCCCATAGCTCCAAGATTCTTAGCAACTTCTGATAGTTCATCTAATTTTTTCCTTGTGAATTTTTTTGCTGCTCCTCTTACATTTATTCCTATTACTTTTCCCTTCTTTTTGATGACTTTTCTGAATATTTGAAAATCAGTTGAATAAAGCTCTTCAGTTACATCCACTATATGTAGACCAAATCTTAGATCAGGTTTATCTGTTCCATACATATCTATAACTTTAGAATATTTTTTCCTTTCAAATGGAGTTTTTAACTCTATACCAAGGCATTTTTCAAACAAATATTTAAGCATTTCCTCATTTAATTTGAATATATCCTCTACATCCACAAATGACATCTCAATATCTATTTGAGTGTGTTCGGGCTGTCTATTAGCTCTTACATCCTCATCTCTAAAAACCTTTGCAATCTGAAAATACCTTTCAAAACCTGAAATCATAAGTATCTGTTTAAATAATTGAGGTGATTGAGGTAAAGCATAAAAACTTCCTTTATGTACTCTACTTGGTACTAAGTAATCTCTTGCTCCCTCAGGAGTACTTTTTGCAAGTATTGGTGTCTCAACCTCTACAAAACCTTGACCCATTAGAAACTCTCTTACAGCTTTTATAATCTGATCCCTAAAAATAAAAGTTTTTAAAATAATAGGTCTACGAAAATCGAGATACCTATACTTAAATCTTAATTTTTCATCTATTTCTATATCATCCTTAATTAAAAATGGAGGAGTTTTTGATTCATTCAATATTTCAAGTTTTTCTGAAATAACTTCTACTTCACCAGTTCTCAGTTCATAATTTACTGACTCATCAGGTCTTTGCCTTATCTTTCCCTCAACGGTTATAACATATTCTGACCTCAATTTTTTAGATAATCTATGACTTTCTTTGCTTATATCAGAATCAAAAACTACTTGGACCATACCGGTTCTATCCCTTAAATCTATAAAAATGATATTTCCTAAATCTCTCCTTTTTTGAACCCAACCACTTAATTTAATTTTATTTCCGATATTCTTCTTTGAAATATTTCCACACCAATAATCCCTGTATCTATTTTTCCTTACTGGTGAATTATGCAGAATTTTTTGTGAAATTTTAAATTTTTCATCTGACATTTATTTTATCCTTCATATAATTTATTACATTATCATAATTAATATGGAGCTGTTGTCCTGTTTCCATTTCCTTTAATGATACTTTATTATCTGCTAATTCCTTTTCACCAAGGATTAAAACATATTTTACTTTTAATCTATCTGCCATTCTGAATTGACCTTTAAGACTTCTATTACAGTAATCCATATCAGAAGAAATCTTGTTTCCTCTTAATTTATCAAGAAGTATGGAAGCTTTTTCTTTTAACTCATCATTGATGGTAATAATAAATACTTCAATATTTTTTTCAGGAAATGGTTTTATACTCATGTTCATCATGACATTTGCAGTTCTATCAACACCTATTGCAACTCCAACTGCAAAGGTTGGAGGACCTCCATAATCCTCTATTAAATAATCATACCTTCCACCTCCACATATTGCATCCTGAGCTCCTAATTCTGGTGTAGTTACCTCAAAAACTGTTTTTGTATAATAATCAAATCCCCTAACTAATCTATCATTTAATTGATAACTTATATTCAAACTCTTGAGTCCTTTTAATACTTTCTCAAAATGTTCTTTACATTCAGAACAGATGTAGTCTTTTAAAGTTGGAGAGTCAGCAAGTATTTGTTTACAATTTTCATTCTTGCAATCAAATACCCTAAGTGGATTCTTCTTTATCCTGAAATTACAATCCTTACATAATTTTTTGCTTCTTATTTTCAAAAAATTTACCAAGTCTTTTAAGTAATCTCTTCTGCAATTTCTACAACCCATGCTATTTATGAAAAGTTTAGTTTGAGTTATTCCCAGTTCCTTATATAAATTAATTACTAAGGATATGACTTCAACATCTGCAAGAGGGTCGATAGTTCCTAAAATTTCTACTCCCACCTGGGAAAATTCTCTACTTCTTCCCGCCTGGGGTCTTTCATACCTAAACATCTGGCTACAGTAGAAGAGTTTTATTGGTAAAGGTTTACCATACATCTTGTTTTGTATAAAAGAACGCACAACAGGAGCAGTACCTTCCGGTTTCAGTGTAAGAGATCTTCCTTTTCGATCCTTGAATGTGTACATCTCCTTTGAAACTATATCACTGGCTTCTCCTATACCTTTTGTAAATACCTCAGTCTGCTCAAAAGTAGGGGTTACAATCTCTTTAAAGCCATATATTTTAAAAAGCTCTCTTGACTTTTCAAATATATAATTTTTATATTCAACTTCTGGATATAATATATCTCTTGTTCCCCTGGGTGTCTGAAATTTCAAAATTTACTCCTCTAAAAATTTAATTTTTCTGATTTCAAAATATAATCTACCATATAGTTATTTTCTTTTATATATTTAACTGTAGTTTCTGGTCCATGACCAGGATATAATTTTACATCGTCGTTTAAAATTAATATTTTATTTTTAATAGATAAAGCTAAATCCCTTGAAGAACCACCAAATAAATCTGTTCTACCAATTCCATCCTTAAAAACGAGATCTCCACAAAATAAAGAATCATCAACCATAATGCTCATACTACCAGGTGTATGACCAGGCGTATGTAATATTTTAAATACCTTATTATCTATTTTAAATTCATCTCCTTCTTCAACAAATCCATCCGCTTTAGTTTTATAAAGTTTGCCTAAAAATAATGATAGATTCTTTGTTGAACTACTCAGCATCTTCTCATCTAATTTATGAATATAAATTGTTGAATTTAATACAGATTTTATTTCATTATTGGCACCAATATGATCATAATGTCCATGGGTATTTATAATATATTTAACATTTAATTCTTTTCTATTTATAAAATCCAAAATTTGCAGAGGATCTGCACCAGGATCTATTATTATCGCATCCTTTGAATTTGAAGTGTATACAATATAGCAATTTACCATAAAATTACCCAGTATAAGCTTCTTAACCTCCAATCTATGCATTATCTCTCCACTTAAGTAACACTTCTAATTTATTATTAATTATTTAATCTATATTTTGAGAAAAATCTTAATTTCTTAATTTTCTAATTATCTCTTTATCACATAAATAATTCTAATTTAAGGATTATCTATCTATTCTGGGAGTGGTTCTATAACTGTCGTAAATTGAATCAATATTTTTTATATCGTCCAATAATTTATTAAGCAAAATTACATCTCCAATTTCTAAAATCAATCTAATTGTAACTTCATTCTCTGATTCTTTTCTTTTCACAGCAATATTTGTTATGTTCAAATTATAATCAGAAATTACCTCCGTTATATCTCTTAAAAGATTAATTCTATCTATCGCATCTATACCTATTTCAACTTTAAAAAGAGATGGCTTTGTTAGATCCCACATTACCTCTATAAATCTCTCGGCGTCTTGAGAGAGATTTTGAATATTTGGACAATCTGTCCTATGAACACTTATACCTCTTCCACGTGTAATGTAGCCGATTATATCATCACCTGGTACCGGATTACAACACCGGGATAATCTTATCAGTAAATCTTCCATCCCACTAACTACAACTGACTTAGTATATCCTCTTTCTACTTCCTCTTTTATAATTTCCTCTGGTTTTATTGTCTCTTCTTCAAGTTCAACGGACTTGCTTATGGCATTAATAATTTTTGTGGTTACTTGATATGCTGATAATTTTCCTGCACCAATTTGCGCTAATAAAGTATCAATATTCTCAAAACCGAATTTTTGTGAAATTTCCGATAGTATATATTGACCAACGGATTGTAGTGAAAGTCCCTGTTTTCTTAAATTCTTACTCAAAAGATCCCTTCCCGTGGTTCTATCCTCTTCCCTTTCCCTTCTTCTAAACCATTGTTTAATTTTACTTTTAGCTCTGGCAGTTTTTACAATATTCAACCAATCTCTGCTCGGTTTTCCAATAGTTTTTGAAGTCAATATTTCAACTATGTCCCCACTTCTAAGGGGTCTTTCTAAGGAGACCATTCTATTATTAACCATTGCACCAATACAACTATGACCCACATCAGTATGTATATGATAAGCAAAATCAATTGGAGTTGAACCCAATGGTAGTCTGACAACATCACCTTTTGGAGTGAATACAAATACCTCATCATGAAATAGATCAAGTCTCAATGATTCCATAAAATCTTTTGGATCCGAAAGTTCTTTTTGCCACTGGAGCATTTCTCTTAACCACGAAATTCTCTCTTCAAACTCTTTATCATCTTTTATTTTACCCTCTTTATACTTCCAGTGTGCTGCTATTCCATATTCTGCAGTTTTATGCATAGACCATGTTCTAATTTGTATTTCTATGGGTTTACCTCCTGGACCTATAACAGATGTATGCAATGATTGATAAAGATTGAACTTTGGATTTGCAATATAGTCTTTAAATTTACCAGGGATAGGTTTCCATAATGAATGAATAATTCCCAAAGTACCATAACAATCTTTCAAATCATCAACAATTACCCTAACTGCTGTCAAATCGTATATCTCATCAAAAATTACACCACGTTTTGTTATCTTCATATAAACACTATAAAAATTCTTGGCTCTACCAGTAATCTCAGCTTTTATTTTAAAATTCCTCAATTTGTCATTTAAAATATCAATAGTCTTATTTATCTGAGTTTCTCTTTCTTTTTGCTTTTGTTCAACCAGGTGTACAATTTCATTGAATTTCTTGGGATATAAATATCTAAAAGATAAGTCTTCCAACTCCCCCTCTAATTGAGACATCCCTAACCTATGAGCAAGAGGGACAAAAATATCTAATGTCTCCTTCGCTTTTATCTTTTGTCTTTCTGGAGAAAGAGCGTTTAATGTTCTCATATTATGCAATCTATCCGCCAATTTTATGAGAATTATTCTTATATCCTCAGACATGGCAATTATCATTTTTCTTAAATTTTCAGCTTGCTCTTCCTCAACTGTCTTAAAAGAGATTTTATTTATTTTAGTTAAGCCATCTATTATAATAGCTGCGCTTTTGCCAAATTCCTTCTTAACATGGGATAACTCAACATCGGTATCCTCTATTACGTCATGGAGAATAGAGCAAACTATTGAAATAGTATCTAATTTCATGTCTGTAACTATATCTGCTACTCCCAATGGGTGAAATATGAATGGATCACCAGATTTCCTGAACTGACCATCATGTTTTTTATCTGCTAACTTAAATGATTTTTCAATTAATTGGTAATCTACACCAGGATTATATTTTTTTACCTTATTTATTATATTTTCCAGTTTCTGCAATTTATTTCTCATAAACTTGTTCTTTTTAATTAACTCATTACATAGAATTTTAAAAATAATTTAAACTATTTAAGAGATGTGTTTACAAACACATATTCTTATACATTGAAAAATAAATAACCTTGTCATTCTGACCCTGACCCTTGAGCGTAGCGAAGGGGAAGGGGAAGAATCTCATTATATTTATCTTTTTAAAAGGGGATTCACTTTCCCTTCATTACATTCAGGGTCGAGTGCAAGCTTCAGTTGCTAAGTTTATCATGAGAGAGATTGCCACGCCACTGGAATTTATCCTGAGCGTAGCGAAGGAGCTGCTCGCAATGACAACCGGGACCTGTTCAGACTCCGCGTCCTCGACCCTCGAGTGAAACGAAGGTGAAGGAATGACAACATATACAAATTAATTCATATTTATATTTTATAATTAGTAAACTGTAAACACCAAGCTTAGAAAGTACAAATAATTAGATATCAAATATAAATGAAAATATAAGTAAAATTTAAATTTTAGTGAAGAAAAATTCATTAATAGAATTTTAATACTGGGAGTTTCAAAAAGCAAAAAGATTGTACTTCTTATATCAAATAGAGTTATTTATAAGCAGAGTGGTATTTCTTTAGAATTCCAAGTAGAGAACCTGATGTAAAAATTGAGGAAAATGTCGTTACTATAAAACCCAATGCTAAAAGAATGGCTAAACTTCTGATTAATCCCTCTCCAAATAGTATTAAGCTGTAAATTGGAATCATTATTATGATTAAAACCGTAACTAATACTTTTAATACTCCATTTAAACTCAGATTTATGATTTCTTCATAACTTTTATTCTTTATAAGATATCTATTCTTACCAATTTTGATAACAATACTTATTATCATAGTAATTGAGTAAATAAAGATAGATATAATTGATACACACATAATTAGTGATAATTTTTGTCCAAATATTGAAAAAATACTAATTGTTAATAATAGGTTAAAGATTACAGTTATAAATGATATTAATGTTAAAATTAGATCCTTTTTTATCAAAATAATCAAAATTAATATAGCCAGACAGATTGAAATGGGAAAGAGCATTTTTATTAATATATCTTTTGCATAAAAGGGTAAAATTTTATGTACTTTAACTTCATCCTTTATTAAACCCTTCTTATTAAATATATTTACAATCTCGTCTTTATCGACCTCTTCATTATCCGTTACAATTTGATATCTTGTTTCACCAACCTTTTGAATAATATTGAAATTGAAGTTTTGATTTTTAAGCTCATGTCTTACTTCTTCTATATCAATTAGCTCTTTAAAATTAAGTTCAATAATATAATTATTTTTAAAATCCACTCCAAGTTGAAGACCCCACTTTAAAAATAAACTTGCCAGTCCAAGAATCATGATGATAGCTGATATTATTAACCACACTTTCTTCTTTGATATAAAATTATAATTCACCTGTTCAAACTTTGATTTCTTTTTTAAAAATGGAATTAATCTAAATTTTTGAAATAAATTAGAAGACAACAACAGACTTGACCTGGTAAAAGTAAACAGCGTAACTATTGTTAAAATGGAGCCCATGATTAAGGGGAATGACAATATTCTTACCTGCATAGTTCCCATATAGTTTAGCATAATTGATATTATAAATACTGCTGCATTAATATATAAAACATCATTTAGTGAATTCTTAAAGCCAAAATCTACACTTATTATCATAGCTCTACCAATTTTTAATTCATCCTTTATTTTTTCAAGAATATAAATATTTGAAAATAAGAAAAGGGTTATAGACATAAAAATTCCACAAATTGAAAAAGTTGTAAGTACGACTTTCATTAAAACCATTGATGAAAATAGCAGTATTGAAAAGAAAATAAATCCAATATCTGAGAATAGTCCAGGACCTCTGTAATAAATTAATATAAATATTAAAAGTAATAAAAAACTAACTGATATAGTTATCAAAGATTTATATATGATATCTTCACCCAAAGTTGGTCCAACATTTGTATTCTCAAATACTTTAAAATTAACTGGCATTGGACCTGTTTGCAGAATTGTTGCAATATTTTTTGCTTCCTCAAATGTCTCTATTTGTGGTATATAAAGTGTACTTACTTCTTCAGGCGGAATAGTTTCCTCATCAATTGCTGATATACTTTTAATAACCCCATCTAAAACTATAGATAAAGATTCTCCTATGTTCTGCTCTATTAAGTCTCTAAATTTTTTCTCTATTTCCTTATCTAAAAACAAGATAACAGAGTTTTTTATTTGTGGATATTGGCGATGAGCAGATCTTGGTTCTGCATCTTTTAAGTGCTCACCTATTTCAACTTTATCTCCATAAACTGGATCATATTTTGTAAACTCTATTCTCTCAAATGTTTCCTTTTCTGCTGATTCCTGCATTATTATTTGTAAGATAGCCATATATGCACGTTGAATATCTATTTTTTTCAGCCTGAGGTTAAATTCAAAATCATTTATCTTTTCATATTCTATATTTTCTTCTCCTACTATTTCCTTGAGTTTATCTAAAATATTTGTAGTTGTTTGCTCAACTTCTTCAGGAGAAATTTCAATTTTCTCTTTTTCTACGTATTTTAATCCTATATCCACTCCCTCAATTATTTTAAATTCAAGTTGACCTCTATTTCTTATAACATTCAGAACTCTATTAAGATTCTCCACTTTTGGCAATTGAACAAGTATTCTGTTTGATTCATCCATAGTAATTCTTGGCTCAGCTAAATTTAGTCTACTTAGTCTATCTTTCATTATCATGAAAGATTTGTTTATAAAATTCTCTGAAACTTTGTCTTCGGGTATTAATATTATTTGAGATCCACCTGACAAATCCAGACCAAATTTTAACTTTTCAAATGGGGGATAAATAATATAAACTACTCCGGCTATAAATATTAAAAAGAGTATTATTATTGTTATATGCCAATATTTCTTTATCAATCTATGCTCTCTAATAAAAATATTTAGAATAATGAAAAATAATTTTTAATATTTATAAGTTAAATTAATATCTAATTATGAATTTAATACATAATCCATAATTAATAACTATCCCTTTAAAAAAGAGAGAAATAATTAAGATTTTTTATAAAATTTTCATACCATTTATAATTATTTCAAATTCACATTCCAATGTATCCGCAGCTCTTCTACACATAGTCATCCTATCTAAAAATATCTCAAAATAGTCCATAACTTGACTTATATCAGTGTCTATTTCAAGTTCAAGTTCTATTTTTTTCTCTTCATTATTTACTCTAATAAATGAATGATTTACTGCATAATTTACTCTATCATGTATATCAAATGCAAATTCTGCTATATCTCTTCTTACTCTACTTCTATGGACATCTGATTTATCTGCAAGTATTAATGCAGCTGTTATTGCATCAATTGCAGTACCTGATTCTTCTTCATGATTCCCTATAGCACTCATAATTTGTGATACCTCATCTGGTTCCATACCTAATCTTTTGAGAATATCTCCAGAAATCTTTGCACCCACTAAATAGTGATTTTTTCTATTTACCAAATTTCCAATATCATGAAGATATCCAGCAATTTCTGCAAGTTCAGCTTCTCTTTGACTATAACCTAATCTATCAAGTATATTAAAAGCAATTTTTGAGACAAGATCTGCATGTCTATAACCATGTTCTGTATAACCAATTTCTTCCATAACTTTATCAGCTCTTGCTATAAAAGCAATCACATCAGAATCATTTTTAACTTCTTTAATTGTTATTTTTTTATTCTCCATAAAACTTCACCTTTACAAATTAGTAATGGTTTTATATTGTTCAATGAAATCTATATGAATTAGATTTCATTCATTTCTCAATCTTTTAGTTGAATATAAATGAAAAATCCAATTATTATTCAGTCATCTTTCTCATCACTGCATTTTTGGTGAATTCAACATCAGATTGTGATCCAACTGTTATTAAAAACCTATCTTCATAAATTCTCTTTATAGTTCCAAATATCCCCCCAATTGTAATGACCTTATCACCTACTTTCAAACCCTCGGTTAACTGTTTGTGCTTTTTTTGTCTTCTCCGTTGAGGCAGTATTAAAGTTAGATAAAAAATAACCACAAATACGATTATCCATATAAAATAACCATATCTGTTTAAAAAATCTGTTAATTGAGGACTCATTTTTCTCCTTTCTTTATAAAAAATTTAGTATAAATTAAATATCTTTATTTTTATTCCATATATAATTCTTAAATCTCCTTTCTATATAAGAAAATGTACAATTTTTAATTCTTTCTCGAATCTCTTTCATTAAATTAATCATAAAGTAAAGATTATGAGTTGT
>JAGMBY010000031.1 GCA_023129485.1 Actinomycetes bacterium
GATTCTGCCTTCATCTGCCCTCCGAGAAATCACCCCTTAAAAAGACAAGGGGATGTTTCGTTCTTTTTCAGAAAAAATTTTTATTTTTTTATTAATAATTTGTAAATAGTTTTCCCTACCCTGCCCTTTTGGTTGATTAGGGTTATGATTTGCATAAATTTATTTCTTTATTTGAATCTTTATTTAACTTTGTTTACTTTATTCTAGGAACGAGTAGCGCTTTTTGCTATTCTTGTTAGTAGACTTGTTATGTGGAATTTTTAATTGGCACTACTAATCTTCGTAAAATAGGTTTCTTCCCACTTGCGTGTATAATCCCACAATATAAGTAACCATTTCTACTCATTTTTTCTAATTCTTTATTCTGAAAGATTCCCCCTTGCCATAATTCGCCTGGTTCTAGTACATAAGGCAAGGGTGTGTACAACGCAGATACTACAATGGCTTGCATATTTTTCTTTTTTATAAGTTTCTTGAAAAATGAGCTATAATGGAATATCACCAAATGCGTAAGGGTAGTTTTTATGTTCCCCGAATTAACAACCTGTACAAATATTAATGTCTTATCTTTTAAGCGATCAGGGATTTTACTAACTAGTTCCATGTTTGGTGATGCAGAAACATTTATTATTGGTCCAGACCGCTTCCATTTATAAATATCCCAGAAAAGTAATAGTGTTGCAATAGATGCACCCCACCAAGCTGCAATTTCTGTCAATTTCATCTTTTAAACCCTTTCCACTGATTCTAATCATATAATCCAGGTTATCTGTACTAATAAAATTACAACAAAAGATTTTCCTTTTATAATTTAGGCTTCCAATTAACAAATTTTTTTTAACCGTTTGAGAAGTAGTTTTTCCTATCCTGCCCTTTTGGTTGATTAGGATTATTGTTCGTATAAGATTTCCTTTTTATTTAATCATCCTATCCAATTCAATGAAATGATGTCGCGCATAACGTTCCCAGCATGGAACAGAGAACCGTCCCTTGTATCCCTAACGGTTTTGGATATGCGATGTTTGCCGTAGCAAGGCGGAGACAAATATGGGTGAAGAATAACGGAACTGCATATCAAGTTTTATATGATGTTAAATCTTACTCCTTCTTAAACCCCTTTATAATATATCCGACAACGATATATTTAATAAAGAAATAAACAAGCCATACTAGTACAAACCCTATTGCAAAGGATAAAGGGATTTCAAATAGAGGCTCCACAATATATCCTGCTCTAACAGTAAATAAGAGGAAGCCAATGCCAGTTAGTATTGATAATACAATTGTTAATCTTAGAAACCCCTTTTTTAAAGACATATTTTCCCCCTTAAATAAATAAGATTTAATTTCATATAACTTAAAATAATTGAATTACTTTTTTCATTTTATGCCCTTTTATCTCAAAAGACTTTTAACTATCTAATCCATGTTCGTTCTTACCGTATTTGCTGTCTAACCTTTTATAGGTACTAATACAACTTCCAGCTATTGCCGACTTTCTGTAGATATAAATATCCTGAATCGCTATAAGTATCATAATAAATACCGGCAGTTACAACAACAGTCACATTGATATAGGCACTAGCATAACTGCCGCTTACAGATACATTAGAAATGTCTGCAAAACAGGTTATGGTTACAGTTCCATAATATTGCTGTAAGACATTAGCCGCATCTTCCATAAGTGAAACTTTATAATATTGATCTGACCCATAAATACAATAGCTTTTTACCTTGCTCCAGTTCTGGTCATTTATAGCTAAATAATAGTTCTGTATAACATTTTTTACTTTTGCCTCATCTGTTGCAGGTGTTACCAACCCACCACAACCCGATAAAAACATAGCTAATATTAAAAATAAAATTACAAAAAAATATTTACTTTTCATAATTTAAGTCTCCTTTAATTAAGTTTAAATTTAATATCATTTAACTATATTTATGAAAAATTAAAAACAAATTCCATTTTATTGTGTCAAAAATAAGAAGAAATAACTTATGTATTTACTAATCGTTTGGGAGTAGTTTTTCCTACCCTGCCCTTTTGGTTGATTAGGGTTATTATTTGTATATAATTTATTTTAATGTGATGCTTTTTTTCTTGCTTCTTGTAATAATGGTTCTATATCTTCGCCTTTGAGCTTCCGACCGGCAAGAAGATACATGCTGGCAACAGAAATATATGTATTGGCAGGGTCTTTATATAAATCAGTTATAACTTTTATTATAGCTCCAAGGCTAAAGTCAAATTTAAATCTTAAACTTTCTAAATATTTTATACAATAATCAGAAATATCGGGAAAAATTTCTATTCTTTCAATATAGAAGTCCCATTCTCTTTCAGTGGTTATTCCTTCAACATAAACTGACAATCCTTTATCTTTATCTTTAAAATAAGAAACAATATAATCCCCAAAAGCAGTTAAAGATTCAAATAATGCAGCTTGCGTTGCAATTAAATATACCCCTTTTTCATTTTCGGACATAGAGTCCCACATCTCTCCGTAATTAAAAAGTTTTTCAGCCAAACAAGAAATTTCCATAAAACTTAATAAACAAATCACAATTATGAATATAATAATTATTCTTTTCATTTATACCCCCCAATTGACATTTTATTATTCTGTTATTTTTTAATCCTTTATTAACTTTATTTTTAGAAGAAATAATTGGTGGTATTGTTTAATCGTTTGGAAGCAGTTTTCCTTACCCTGCCGTTTTAGTTGATTAGAGCTATTATTTAAAAATAATCTATTTTGACGCAATGCTTCTTCCCTTGTTTTAAATACTTATCCAAATTCATTTTTATTATATTTTCTGTGTTTAACCTTTAATAAAAATAGTTGTCCCTGAATATGAATATATTTCGCCAGATACACTGAAAGTTTGAACCCAAGTTCCACTTCCAGAGATACCACTGGAAGCAATAGTCCCTTCAAAATAAACGATAGTGGATACAGTTGAACCATAAATATTTATATAACTGCCACTTATATTTGCAGAGATTGCAGAATTGTTAAATGTTCCGTAGCCTGTATTCCAACTGATATATTCCTGGTCAATAATGTAAAAGTTATAGAGTGTGAGTGAGCCAGAGCTATCGACGATATTACATTTTGAAGTTGTAACACCTGAATCGCTGGAATTGGTCATTGTCCAATTACCGGTTAAATTGACTGATGGCGTAGTAACACCGCCACAACCTACTAAAAATATAGCTAATATCAAAAATAAAATTACAAAAAAATATTTCCTTTTCATAATAACTAAATCTCCTTAAATGATTATTTATTTTAAAAAATATCTTGGAATAATTAAAATTTATAATTTTTTAAATAGTGACACATTCTATCTTTTCTATGGTTTAGCTTTCAATTTTATGAGTTATTTCTTTAGGACGTCTATCAATAATAATACCTAAAGCTTCAACCATTCTGTTAAGATACTCTTCAGATACTATATGTTTTCTGCTAAAAATTACCGAATTATTAACCCGGTACACCTTTCCTATTTATCTAATTTAAAAGTAAAATATTAATTATCTAAGAAAATGTGATGTGTCTCTATTTATTATTTATTAAAAGATCCATATTCAACTACTATATCTATTTTCTCTTTCTCTCGCTTCCTTTTCAACTTCTTCTTTAATGGCAACTTCAGTTAGAAGTTTATATTTTGGGTCGCTTGGTTTACGCATAGGAACTCTGGTATCAAATATATCTCCTAAAAGTGAATTCATTAATACAATTCGATAATCAAATAAATAGGATTGAATATTAGTAAAATATTCAACAATTTCATCACAATTTTCTTTAAATTCAGAATATCCTTCTCCGGAAATCAATTTTTCTTTTTCTATTTTATTAAAATATTTTTCAAAATTATCAATTTTATCTTTAACGTCGTCTATTTGAAATTGAATATACTTCCTTAAATGATCAAATTGAATTATAACTATTTCATTTGATTCAATAGCTATTAGAAATCTCGATAATCCTTGTATTAGATTTTCATGTTCTTTTCTTATTTCTTGAGATATTCCTATTTTATCAAACTTAAAAAGAGTAGGATTTTTCCTAAATAGGAATAACTTTAAAAAAGGGAGGGTCCTGTAAAAACCTGATATACCTGATATTGCATGAGAAAATATTGTAACAGATTTATTTATTTCTCGGAATGTATCTATTTCTAAAGATTTTTTGAACTCTTCTTTTTTGGCAATTTGATTATCTCTTCTATTTTTCTGTAATTGAACCAAAGCTACATATAAAACTATTATCCAACCAACGAGTAATGCTAGATTATTGATAAAATTACTTATTGATATAACATCTGTTATCATTAAGATAAAAATAGATATTAAGTATATTGATATAATAGTACATATAAATTTATATTTCATAAATTCTACTTTCATAAATTCTATAATATTAATTTTTTTCATTCAAATTCTCTTAAACTCCCCTTATTTTTATTTTATCTTTATAATCCAACCCTCCTCTTTCCACTTATTCCATTTTTTATCGTCTATCCCCGTCTGCCAGCTTAATATCTCCCGGTGCTTTAAATCCCCCTTGGGCTTTCCTGTAATCAATTATATTTTGTGCTATTATCTTACCTACTCTCCAAAGTTGCTTTAATTCTTTTTTTTGGGAAAATATTTTTTCCTAATTTTATCTATTGTCTCTTGGATAGAATCATTAACCGTAAAAACTGATGTTAATGGTCCTGTTTTACAAAAATAATCAAAATATTTATTCATTTCTGGATCCAACCGGTTAACGCTGGTTAGAATCTGAAAGAGATTCACTGATAAATTACCTGCAAAATTTATGGATTGCAAACCATCATAAAGATGATATAAGCTTTGAAAAATATCATCTGACAACCTAATGACCAGCCCGGAAGAAACAAAAGCTCGCCAAGCATCAATTGGATAGGGTTTAGGAAAAGTCCAAGCCAACTGATTAATTATTTCATCCGGAACTTGAACCCAAGCATTACTATTTTTCGCCGATTTAAAAAGAGTTTTTACATCTTCCGGTAGGTCTGTTATCGTCTCATCAATTCTCTTTTTATTTTCTTTTAGCTCAGAAAGAATTGTTTTCAACAGTGCCTTGTATCGTTTCTTGTCCTTGTGATTATCCCATATTATAGTGCTAAATACACCTATAAGTACACCAATAAAACCAGTAATACCAGTAACTAATCCTTCTGGCATTTTCTTTCCTCCTTTCTTTTTTAAGAATTATAAAATTAACTCTATTCCCCTCCCAAAGCTGCCTTGATTCTTTTTTTGGGGAATAATTTTTCCTGCCCTGCCCTTTTGGTTGATTAAAGCGATTATCTGTATTTATCTATCCTTAAAAGAGAACATTTTGATGTACTTTTTTATCATCATATCGACCCATTCCTCGGTAATACTTTGTATAAATTTTTCAGATGAAATTACCTTGCCAAAATATACCGGTTTGTTTGGTGGGAAACCAGTTCCCCTATACCATATTCTATTAGGATTGATTTTCCACTGAAAAGCTTCTTTTGGTGGTTTTTCTTCCAAAACTTTATTACCATGGGCGTCACATTTGATCCATCTTTGAGCATAGAAAATATCTCCCAAGAAGATGTGTAAGGTTTTATCATCCTTTGGAAGATAAATTGCTACATTAAAGTTGGAATCTACATATATAAAATATTGTCCAAAAAAATCTGGCCCTACAACTTTAATTTTTTTTGATTGAGACCACTTTACTT
This sequence comes from Actinomycetes bacterium, assembly GCA_023129485.1. Classification (GTDB taxonomy): domain Bacteria; phylum Actinomycetota; class Humimicrobiia; order JAHJRV01; family JAHJRV01; genus JAHJRV01. Next base: position 5,755 of record JAGMBY010000031.1, read on the forward strand.
TATTTTCAATTCCTGTTAATTTACTTAATATTTTTAATATTCCCATCTTAAAACCACCTCCGATAGTTTGTGAGTAGTTTTACCTTCCCTGCCCTTTTGGTTGATTAGGGTATTGTTTGTATTAATTCCCCTTTTTATTTATAAATCATATTAAATAATTTATCTGATATATCTTTATCTAAATCTTTAAGAAATTTATATTCACCCAAAGCAGCACTCCTATCCCCTTGAACCAGATAAATCATTCCTAGCCCATAGTGGGCGTAAATATAATCTGCTCGAATAAGTATAGTCTTTTTATAGGCTTCAACGGCCTTTTCATAATTCTTTAATTGGCTGTATACCCATCCCAGGCCATAATGAAAATCTGCATCTTCCGGATTTTGTTTAA
>JAGMBY010000032.1 GCA_023129485.1 Actinomycetes bacterium
GAAAGAAGACATAGAAGAGTTAGAATCAAGATTTTTGGAACAAAAAAGAGACCAAGAATGAGTATATTCAGAAGTAATAGAAATATTTTTGTACAATTAATTGATGATGTTAAAGGTCGTACTTTATGTAGTTACTCTTCACTAAAATTAAAAAATAAAGAGGGGAAGAAAAAAGTGGATATTGCATACTCAGTTGGCAAGGAGATTGGGAAAATTGCAAAAAAGAAGCACATTAAGGAAGTTGTTTTTGATAGAGGTGGATATAAATACCATGGTAGGGTAAAAGCTTTGGCAGAAGGTGCTAGAGAAACTGAACTTTCATTCTAATTTAGGAGGTAAATTTTGATAGAAAATCAACAAGATATATTAACTGAAAATCAGCAAGAGGAAATAGAATTTGAGGAAAAGGTAATTAGTGTAAATAGGGTTTCTAAGGTTGTAAAAGGTGGAAGAAGATTTAGTTTTTCTGCTTTAGTAGCTATTGGTGATAGAAATGGTCATGTGGGTATAGGTTTTGGAAAAGCAAAGGAAGTTCCAATTGCTATCTCAAAAGCCATTGCAAATGCAAAAAAGAGAGTTTTTGAACTACCTTTAGCAGGAGATAATACATTACCTCACCATGTAATGGGTAGATATGGAGCAAGTAAGATATTGATTAAACCAGCAGCTCCAGGTACTGGAGTCATAGCTGGAGGTCCAATTAGGATTGTAATGGAACTAGCGGGGATTAAAAATGTTCTCACTAAATCTTTGGGTAGTAAAAATGCAATAAATGTTGTTAGAGCAACTGAAGATGGACTGAGAAGAATAAGATCACCACTTGAAATAGCTAAATTAAGAGGAAAAAATTTAAAGGAATTTTTTTTACCAATTAATGAATAAAATAGCTTTGGGTGTACTTTCTCGACTGATATGTCTTCGAAAGTATACCATAAAGCAAAGAATTTAACTTAGATTTCAAAAATATAACAAGGAATAAATATATAAAAATTTTGGATAAATAAAAAGAGGAGAATATTAAATGAGAATTCATGATCTAAGGTCATCTCCTAAGTCAAGAAAGAGTAGAAAAAGAGTTGGAAGAGGAGAAAGTTCAGGTCATGGAAAGACTTCTGGAAGAGGTCATAAGGGACAAAAAGCGAGATCTGGGTCGAGTATTAAACCCGGATTTGAAGGTGGCCAGATGCCACTGCATAGAAGACTTCCGAAATTGAGAGGATACGGAAATAGAAGTCGTCATAGAATAAATTATCAGATAGTTAATGTGAAGTCTCTAAATCTTTTTAAGGATGATGAGGAGATAACACCTAAGTTGCTTCATGAAATTGGACTTGTGAAAAAACTTAACAAACCAATAAAAATTTTAGGAGATGGCAATTTAGAGAAAAAAGTCATAGTTAAAGCTCATGCATTTACGAAAAGTGCAAGAGAAAAAATAGAGAAAAAAGGTGGTAAGGTGGAGGTGTTAAATGCTTAGAGCACTGCGAGATGCTTTTAAAATACCAGATTTAAGAAGAGGGTTACTTTTTACAATGGCTATTTTAGTCATTTATAGATTTGGTGCAATCATGCCTGTTCCCGGGGTTAGTTTAGAAGGACTTGATAAGGTTTTTGAGGGTGGAATTTTAGGGATGTTAGACTTATTTTCAGGTGGTGCTTTATCAAATTTTGCTGTATTTTCATTAGGTATAATGCCATATATTACATCAACAATTATTTTGCAGTTGCTTCAGATAATTTTTCCAGGATTGGAAAAAATTGCTAAAGAGGGTGAAGCTGGTCGTAGAAAGATAAATCAGATAGCAAGATACATAACAGTAGGTTTGGCAATATTTCAATCTATAACTATGTTCTTTTATTTTAGAAATATAGGAGCCATAAAAGGTGACATATGGCCAATGTTATTAGTTGTTGTGGTAACTTTGACAGCTGGAACTTCACTTATAATGTGGTTTGGTGAACTCATAACTCAAAGAGGAATTGGTAATGGTATGAGTATCATTATTTTTGTTAATATTATTTCAAGGTTTCCGGGTTATATAATTAACTCTTTTAATCAATGGTGGCCAGCTGAAATTTATATCCTGGCTATTGTGCTACTAATTGCACTTGCAGTAATAGTATTCATTATTATTATTCAGCAAGGTGAGAGAAAGATACAAGTTCAATACGCAAAACAGATAAGGGGAAGGAGGGTTTATGGAGGAAGGGGGACATACATACCAATAAAGGTGAACCAGGCTGGAGTTATTCCAGTAATTTTTGCCTCCTCACTTCTTGCTTTTCCAACAACTATAGCACAATTTATTCAAGTTCCTTGGGTTCAAAAATTTGTGCAAGTTATTGGTCCACCAATGAAAGCAGGGGACATAAAACCCTGGTATCTTATTTTATATGCAATATTGATTTTGGGATTTACATATTTTTATGCAGCCATAGCTTTTAATCCGGAAGATATTGCAGATAATTTTAGAAAATATGGTGGTTTCATTCCTGGAATAAGACCTGGTAAACCTACCGTAAATTTTCTAAATAAAATATTAAACAGAGTGAATTTACCTGGAGCAATATTTCTTGCAATTATTGCACTGCTACCAACAGCTTTGTATAATTTTTTTAATGCTCCATTTATGTTTGGAGGAACATCTTTATTAATTGCTGTTGGTGTTGCTTTGGAATTTATGAAACAGCTTGAGGCTCAACTTATTATGAGAAACTATGAAGGATTCTTAAAATAGAACTAAAGGAGAACTAAAGGAGTTAAAATAAATATTCATTAATTATTTATAAAAATAAATATTCATTATATAAAACTAAAATTGAAATAAGCATATAAAATTGAAATATAAAGTAAATTAAATTTTTATAAGAATTAATTCTTTAAGAAATATGAATTTGATAATTTTTGGTCCCCCTGGAGCTGGTAAGGGGACACAAGCTAAAAAAATTAGTGAGTATTTTAATATACCAAATATCTCAACAGGCGATATGTTGAGAGAGGTGGTAAAAAAAGGAACATCATTTGGAAGGAAAGCTGAAAAATATATCTCTAAAGGTAACCTTGTTCCAGATGAATTAGTTATAAAAATATTGAAGAAAAGAATAAAGAGGAAAGATTGCAACAAAGGATTTATTTTAGATGGTTTTCCAAGAAATATCAAACAACAAAAATATCTATCTTCTTTATTAGAAGAAATTGAAAAACCAATAGAGCAAGTAATTAATTTAATTGTAACAGATGAGGAAATAAAAAAAAGATTATTAGGAAGAAGAGTTTGTAGTGAATGTAAAAAAAATTTCAATATATATCAATCAAATTCAGATGAAAAAATTGATAAATGCCCTGTTTGTGGTGGAAAATTGATGATAAGAGGTGATGACAATATAGAAACAGTGAAAAATAGGTTAAATGTTTATAGTGAACAAACGAAACCAGTAATAGAACATTATTATAAAAAGAATTTTGTTATTGAAATTGATGGGGAAAACTCGCCAGAGGGTGTTTTTAAAGATATAAAAAATATACTGGAGGATATCTTTGATAAAGATCAAATCTGCTGTTGAAATTGATAAAATTAGAAAATCTTGTGAGATAGTTACAGAAACGCTTGAGCTGCTCAAGAAGCATATACAACCAGGTGTAACTACAATAAAACTGGATAAAATTGCTTATGATTTCATTATAAAAAAGGGAGCTATACCAGCGTTTCTTGAATATAGAGGATATCCATTAACGATTTGTGTGGCTATTAATGAGGTTGTTGTTCATGGAATTCCGGATAATAGGAAACTAAAAGAGGGTGATATTATTGGAATCGATGTGGGTGTGAAGTTTAATGGATATTATGGAGATGCAGCTATAACAGTTGGGGTTGGTGAGATATCGAAAAATGCAAAAAGATTAATAGATGTTACAAAAATGGCACTTTACAGAGGAATAGAAAAATGTATTAAGGGAAATCATCTTTCAGATATATCACATGCAATTCAAACTACTGCTGAAGAAAATGGTTTTGATGTTGTTAGAAAATTTGTGGGACATGGAATTGGAACTAAACTCCATGAGGACCCTCAAATTTTGAATTACGGTCCTCCTAACATGGGACCAATTTTAAAAAGTGGTATGGTTTTTGCAATAGAACCGATGGTAAATGAAGGTACTCATGAAGTGGAGGTTCTGGATGATAAATGGACTGTTTTAACAAAAGACAGGAAACTTTCAGCTCACTTTGAGCATACAGTTGCTATTACCGAAAATGAACCATTAATATTAACAAAATTTAAAGATAATTAATCATAATTCTAAATTTTATAATTCTTAATAAATTTGTTGCCTTATTTGGATTTTATATAAAAAATTGAAATTAGAGGAGTTAAAAAGGAGAGTTATCATAGGAAAAAAAGAGGAGAAAATAGAAGTAGAGGGTAAGGTAATAGAAGCTTTACCAAATGCCATGTTTACAGTAGAGTTAGACAGTGGTCATAAGGTATTAGGACATATATCTGGAAAGATTAGATTACATTATATTCGTATTCTTCCGGGTGATAGAGTGATTGTTGAACTCTCACCATATGATCTTTCAAGAGGAAGAATAATTTATAGATTCAAGTAAAAGAAGCTTTAGGTGTACTTTCTCCCTTCCCCCTAGTCATACTCAAGGGTTAAGGACAGGCGTTACACTTGAGGGTCGAGGGGCAGGGGGGCCTTCCCCTTCGTTTTACTCGAGGGTCGAGGGCGGGCTTTAAAAATGTCTTCGAAAGTCTAACACAAAGCTTTAAGTCGATAATAATCTCAATTTTTTATATAAATAATACACTAATTTTTTTATAAATTTGATAAATTGAAAATATAGCTTTATAATTGTTTTTTCATACGAAACAAGAAACAACTTTAATTTTTATAGACCAGTGATTTTTATGAAAGTAAGACCATCTGTTAAAAAAATATGTAAAAAATGTAAAATAATTAGAAGGAAGGGAAAAGTCAGAGTAATTTGTGAAAATCCTCGTCATAAACAAAGACAAGGTAAATAAATATTTAAATAGGAGGTTAATTAATATTGGCAAGAATAGCAGGTATAGATTTACCTAAAAATAAACACATGTATATAGCCTTAACTAGAATTTATGGAGTTGGCACGTCATTAGCAAGAAAAATACTTGAAGAAACTAAAATTGATCCAATGCATAAGGTTAAAGACTTAACAGAAAAAGAAATTTCTGTTATAGCAAGATATATCGAAGATAATGTTAAAGTAGAGGGTGAATTGAGAAGAAAGGTTTCACAGAATATAAAAAGGTGTATTGAGATAGGTTGTTATAGAGGAATAAGACATAGGAGGGGTCTTCCAGTTAGAGGTCAGAGAACTCATACAAATGCTCGAACAAGGAAGGGTCCTAGGAAGACTGTAGGTATAAGACATAAGAAGAAATAATTGGAGGGAACTTATATGGCTAAAAAAGGAGTAAAGAAAAAAAGAGTTAGAAAAAAAGTAAAAAAGAATATACCTCATGGTGCTGTACATATTCATTCATCATTTAATAATATAATCATTACTTTTACTGATTTAAAAGGAAACACGATAGCTTGGGCATCTTCTGGAACAGTGGGATTTAAAGGTTCACGAAAAGGAACACCCTTCGCAGCACAATTAGCGGCAGAATCAGCTGCAAAAAAGGCTCAGGAAAATGGAGTGCAGCAGGTTAATGTATATATTAAGGGAATAGGATCCGGAAGAGAAACTGCTATAAGATCACTCCAAGCTGTAGGTCTTGAAGTTTTAAGTATAAAGGATATAACTCCAATTCCTCATAATGGATGTAGAGAAAAAAAGAAAAGGAGAGTTTAGGAGAGTTTTATGGCAAGATACATAAATGCAGTTTGTAGACTGTGTAGAAGAGAGGGAGAAAAACTATTTTTAAAAGGTTCAAAATGTCATTCAGATAAGTGTCCTTTTGAGAAAAAATCCTATCCCCCTGGAGAGAGGGGAAGAACAAGACCTAGAGAAACTAACTATCTAATTCAACTCAGGGAAAAGCAGAAGGTGAAGAGAATATACGGATTAATGGAAAGACAATTTAAAAATTATTTCAAGAAGGCCTTAAAGATGGAGGGCATAACGGGTAATAATTTATTAGTGCTTTTGGAGACTAGGTTAGATAATTTAGTTTACCTGCTGGGATTTACCACATCAAGACCACAGGCTAGACAACTCGTAAATCATGGACATATTCTAGTTGATGGAAACAAAGTTGCAATACCATCTTATAGGGTTAGGGTCGGTCAAGAAGTTGAGATTTCCGAAAAAGCTAAAAAGATGGAACCAATAATTCAATCGATAGCGCAGTCATCTGAAAAAGAGATTCCAGGATGGCTTCAAGTTAATCATAAAGAATTCAAGGGTAGAGTTATTTCCATGCCCGAAAGGGAGGAAATGGATCAGAAAATCAAAGAAGAATTGATTATCGAGCTCTATTCAAGATAAGACTATATTTTTAAATAATGTTCATAATTTTATGTAAATTATTTTATTGGAGGTAGTATCAATTGTTAGAAATGCAAAAACCAAAAATAAAAATTAAAAAAAATGAACCCACTGAGGGTGTATTTGTAATTTCACCTTTAGAGAGGGGATACGGCCATACTTTGGGGAATTTATTGAGAAGAGTTTTAATTTCATCTATACAAGGTGCTGCAGCAACATCCATAAAAATAGAGGGTGTATATCATGAGTTTTCAACAATTCCTGGTGTGAGAGAGGATACTACAGAAATAATTTTAAATCTCAAAAAACTGGTGCTTAAATCCTCATCTGAAGAACCTGTCATATTAAAAATTAAAAAAAAGTGTAAAAAGAAAGAATGCGATATTTATGCAAAAGACATAATTGCTCCAAGTGAGGTTGAAATAGTAAATAAGGATTTATATATAGCAAGCTTAAATGAGAATGGAAAGCTGAATATGGAAATAACTGTTAAAAGAGGCAGGGGTTATGTATCAGCTGAAGAAAATAAAGAAGATACTGAGGTAATTGGTTTAATTCCCATAGATTCAATATTTACTCCAGTACTAAATGTAAGTTATAATGTCGGTTCAACTAGAGTTGGTCACAGGACAAATTATGATAAATTGACTTTAAGAATTAAGACAAATGACGCTGTTACACCGGATTTTGCTTTAAGTCAGACTGCTAAACTACTCTCAGATCATATGCAAGTTCTCATGGGTATTACAGAAGTTATTATGTTTGAAAGCTTTAAGGAAGAAGTTGAAGAAGTTGAAGTTGAAGAGAAACATCCAATAGAAGAGCTGAATTTATCTGTAAGACCCTATAATTGTTTAAAAAGGGAAGGTATTGATAATCTTTCACAACTTTGTGATTATACAGAGCAACAGTTATTAAGTATTCGAAATTTAGGTGTGAAATCAGTTAATGAGATAAAAAGTAAGTTAAAGGAGAGAGAACTAGTACTTAAGAGGGTGTAATAAGATGGTTAAACCAAAAAAGGGAAGAAGAATAGGTGGAAGTCCTAGTCATCAAAAAGCTATACTTTCAAATCTAGCAATTGCATTATTAGAACATAATAGAATTAAAACCACTCATACAAAAGCAAAAGCATTAAAACCTTTTGTTGATAAGCTAATAGGTTTAGGCAAAAAAAATGACTTAAATTCTAAACGCAGAGCACTAGCAATACTCAGGCATAATAGAAAAGCAGTAATAAAATTATTTGATGAGGTAGCTCCCCGGTATCACCAGAAAGATTCAGGATATACTAGGATAATTAAAATTGGTAATAGGTATGGCGATGCAGCACCAATGGTTTTTATAGAATTAATATAAATAATAGGGGTCAGGTTTTGACATAAGAAATATTTAAGAAAAATATATTTATGGTGAATAGTTATTGCAGAATGTAAAGATTATTGTTGAGTATAAGGGAACTGAATATAGTGGATTTCAAATTCAAAAAGATTTAGATACTATACAGGGTAGATTGGAAAATTGTTTAAAAATTATATTAAGAAATGATGTAAAAATAAAATATGCAAGTAGAACTGATGCAGGTGTTCATGCTAAAGAACAAGTTATTAATTTTTTAACTCTAAATGGTGTAAATTCTGTTAAGTTGCAAAAGTCAATGAATGCACTTTTACCTGATGATATAGTTGTAAAAAATTGTGAAGTAGTTGAAAAGACCTTTGACTCGAGAAGGGATGCAAAAAGCAGAGAGTATGAATATTATATTTTAAACAGGAAGTATCCATCTGCATTTGATAAGAATTATTTTTTAATTGATAAAGAATTAGACATTGAGTCTATAGTAATAGCTTCTAAACATCTTATTGGTAGAAAAGATTTTAGAGCATTTTGTAAAGATGCATCGGAAACTGAAAATACAGCGCGAAAAGTAGAAAATATTGAAATTGAAAGAAGAAATGATTTTATAATAATAAGAATAATAGCAAATTCATTTCTTCATCAGATGGTAAGAATAATTGTGGGAACCTTAGTAGAGGTAGGTTTAGGTAAAAGAAAGCCTAATGATATTTTACAAATTTTAGAAAGTAAGCAGCGAAAATTTGCAGGAAAAACAGCACTTGCTAAAGGTCTTTATTTAACTAAAGTTAATTATTAAAAAACTATGTAAATGTTGATTTTTAATAATATAAAAAATAGCAAAAATATGAGCTTTGGGTATAATTTCTTGACTGATAATGTCTGTGAAAGTATACTGCAAAGCTAAAAATATGAATCAAATTTAAAAGTTATCAAATTGTTATTAAAAGGGGATAGGATTAGTTGAAGACGACTATTGTAAGGGAAAAAGATATAAAAAGAGATTGGTATATTGTCGATGCAACTGGAAAAACTTTAGGAAGATTTGCAAGTAAAATAGCTCATATTCTTATGGGGAAACATAAACCCAGTTTTGTAAAACATTTAGATTTGGGAGATTATGTAATAGTTATAAATGTTGATAAAATGGTTCTAACCGGTAAAAAACTATCTACTAAAAAATATTATCACCACTCGGGTTATCCAGGTGGATTGAAGGAAATAGTTTATGAGGAATTAATGAAAGAGAAACCGGGGTTTGTATTAAAAAAGGCTGTAAAGGGAATGCTTCCGAAAAACAAGCTTGCTAGAAAAATGCTTAAAAAATTGAAGGTTTATTCAGGTTCTAAACACCCTCATCAAGCTCAGAAACCAAAGATTATTGAAATTTAAAATTTAATAAAAAACAAGATATCATTGATATATAAAAATAAAGAGGAAAATTCAAAGGTAACTATATTTAAGAGTAATTTAGATATTTAAAGACAATTGATACTTTTAAGCAAATAGGAGGAATATAATTTTGAACAAATTAGCATACATAGGTACAGGTAGAAGAAAAACATCTGTTGCTAGAGTAAGATTAGTACCTGGTGAGGGAAAATTTGATATTAATGGAAAAAATTTGAATGAATATTTTTCAAGAGAAGTATGTATAGAAAATATTAAAAAACCTCTAATTCTTACACAAACGGAACTTCAGTTTGATGTGATAGTGAATGTAAATGGAGGAGGAATATCAGGTCAATCAGGTGCAATTGCTCACGGGATATCAAGAGCACTCCTTCAGGCTAATGATGAATATAAACCCATACTCAAAAAAGCAGGACTTCTAACAAGGGATCCAAGAATGAAGGAGAGGAAAAAATACGGTCTAAAGAAAGCAAGAAAAGCACCTCAATATTCTAAGAGATAAGCATGATTCTAAATTAATAAATTTTAAAATAAGCGTCTTTAAAAACATGACGCTTATTTAACTTTAATAATAAAAAAGATTAATAATAAAATATTTTTAGATATTTGAATATATTTTTGTCATTCCTTCCCCTTCGTTTCACTCGAGGGTCGAGGACGGAGTCTGAAGGAGCGACAGTGACTGAAGAATCTCATTAATTGAGTACACTAATTTAAATAATTTGAATTAATAACAAGGAGATTTTCTTGTCAAAACTTTTTGGAACAGATGGAGTAAGAGGTATAGCAAATATAAACTTGACTTGTGAACTTGCATTTAAAATAGGATTTGCATGCTCAAGAGAGTTAGCTAATTTGGGAGAATATATAATAATAGGTAAGGATAATCGTCCTTCTTCAGATATGCTTGAAGCAGCTGTAACTGCTGGAATGTGTTCCGCAGGTATTAATGTTGTAAAACTTTCAATAATTCCTACTTCTGCAATACCTTTCTTTATTAAAAAAGTCTCTGCCAGCGGTGGTGTTATGATATCAGCCTCTCATAACCCCCCTGAATATAATGGAATTAAATTTTTTAATAGTGAGGGTTTTAAACTAGATGAGAAAACTGAAGTTAAAATTGAAGAAGAAATTGATAAAATTGGCGAGGTTTCTTCAAGACCCTCTGGGAAAGATATTGGAAGGGTAACTGATAGAAGTGATTTAATAAATAGTTATATAAATTTTCTAATTCGATTATATCCTCTAAATCTGGAAGGTTTAAAAATTGCCATAGATTGTGCAAATGGTGTTACTGGCTTTATAGTTCCTAAGATATACAAAAGGTTGGGAGCTAACTTATATGTTTATAATGATGATAAGTCAGGTGAGAATATAAACTACATGTGTGGTTCAACATTTCCTGAAAACATCAGCAATGTAGTTAGGAAAATTAAAGCAGGTGTCGGCTTTGCCTTTGATGGAGATGGCGACAGATTGATAGTTTCTGATGAAAAAGGAAATATGTTAGATGGTGAATTTATAATGGCAATTATTGCAGATTTCCTAAAGAGTGAGAAAAGACTTGTAAAAGATATCCTTGTCACAACAAAAATGGCAAATTTAGGTTTTATTAAAGCTATGAATAGTAAAGGAATAGAGGTTTTAGCCACAGATGTTGGAGATAGATTTGTACTGCAAGAAATGTTGAAAACTGGTGCAACAATTGGGGGTGAACAATCAGGACATATAATATTACTTGATAAATATACAACTGGAGATGGAATATTAACCTCACTTGCCCTATTAGATGTCTTAATGAATGTAGATAAACCACTTTCTGAACTTTCAAAAATAATGGAAAAAAATCCACAAGTCTTAATAAATGTTGAAGTGAAAGATAAATCAAAATTATCTAATGCAAAGCATTTTTGGAAAAAGGTTAAAGAGTTTGAAAGAAAACTTAACAGTAATGGAAGAATTTATATAAGACCTTCAGGAACAGAATCTGTTATAAGGATAATGGTTGAAAGCACATCAGAAAAATTGGCAAACTCTATAGCAAAGGAACTCGCCTCCCTTATTGATTTTTAAGATCTTTAATTTTAGATTCTCTTTTAAATCATTAACTTAATTAAAATATTTATTGTTTCTACAAATTTATGTTATTTTGAAGGAGATTTTTATAATTAGGTGAATTAAAATTATATTTGACATAACTGTAATTGATTGATATATTTTGAAATATGTAAAATTAGTTAATATCATAAACAGTAATTATTAATGTTTAATATCCAGTGAAATTATAGGAGGTGATGTTTAAAATTTATTAGAAAGATGAAGGGAGGATAGCGAATGGGCTGAAATTTTAATTAGTATTAATAATTTCAGTTTACGAGGAGGAGGTTTACTGTTGCAAAACAGTATTAACTGATAAAAACAGTTTATCAGGAAAATCGAAAGATCAGCGGATGCCTCTTAGGAATAATAACATTCCTAATCTTTCCCCAAAAAGCGATCTCACAAAACATATAGGCAACTATTAGGACAAAAGAGATTTGCAGTTATTAAAAAATAACATAATGCCAGAATTTGGGTAGAATACCTCTCGTGAAGTTACTCAAAAATAATTCTTTGTTTGCACGTTTCTTTAACTGAACAACCCTTATTCAAATGAATTTTTAACAAAATAGATTTATGTTATTTTAATTTATCAAATCTACAAAATTTACATTATTTTAATAAATCAACTTTTGGGAATTTTAATTACTAAATTTATATAGGAGGTTAAAAATCAGTGATTAAGGATAAGGAATATGTACTTAAGAAAGTAAAAGAAGAGGATGTAAGATTTATCAGGTTGTGGTTTACAGATATTCTTGGTTTTTTAAAAAGTGTAACCATAACTGCTAGTGAATTAGAAATTTCATTAGGGGAAGGCACTGGATTTGATGGATCATCAATTCATGGATTTTCCAGAATAGATGAAAGTGATATGATAGCTATGCCTGATCCTAAAACTTTTCAGATACTTCCATGGAAAACAAAAGATAAACATGAGGCAAGGATGTTTTGTAATATTTTAGAACCAGACAAGTCTTTTCATAAAGGTGACCCGAGATGGGTTTTAAAGAAGAACCTAAAATGTATAAAAGATATGGGATATACATTCTTTGTTGGACCAGAACTTGAATATTTTTATTTTAAAAATTCTGAAGGTAAACCAGAAGGACTTGATGAAGGGGGATATTTTGATTTAACACCACCGGATATTGCGACTGATTTAAGAAAAGAAACAATACTTGCTCTTCAAGCATTGGGAATTGATGTAGAGAGTAGCCATCATGAAGGAGCTCCCAGTCAACACGAAATAGATCTCAAGTTTACTGAAGCTTTAACTATGGCAGATATTACTATGACATCAAGATTAGTAGTAAAGGAGATAGCAGTCCGAAATGGTGTATATGCAACATTCATGCCTAAACCTGTATTTGAAATAAATGGAAGTGGTATGCATACTCATATGTCTCTTTATAAGAATAGTAAGAATATCTTTTTTGATCCAGATGATGAATACAAGCTTTCAATTGAAGCTAAAAGATTTATTGCAGGACTTCTAAGACATGCTCCTGAAATAACGTTAGTAACTAACCAATGGGTTAATTCCTATAAGAGATTAGTTCCTGGATATGAAGCTCCGGTTTATCTATCCTGGGCTCTTCGAAACAGGTCAGATCTAATAAGGATTCCTGTTTATAGGTATGGTCAGGAACAAGCAACTCGTATAGAATATCGAGCACCTGACCCTGCATGTAATCCATATTTAGCTTTTTCTGTTATGTTAGCAGCAGGACTTGAGGGAATTAAAAAGGAATATGATATAATTCCACCTGTTGAAAGAAATGTTTATGAGATGACTGATGAAGAAAGGGAAAAAGAGGGGATAGGTTCTCTTCCAGGAAATCTTTCTGAAGCCATTGAATTAGCAGAAAAGAGTGAAGTTGTTAGGAAAGCTATTGGAGATCATGTGTTTGATAAATTTATTGAGAATAAAAAGATAGAATGGGATAATTATAGAAATCAAGTAACGAATTATGAGATAAAGCGTTATCTTCCGATACTTTAAACAATTAGTAAAATTTTATAGCATTAGTTTTTGCTGATAATTTTTAAAAATTTAGAACTTAATAATGATTTATCTAAAATATTTAAAAAGATAAAACCAAAAACTATCTATAGTAGAATTTGAATATTTTACATATTAAGGAGAAAAGGTATGTGTGGAATAATTGGATATGTTGGAGAAAAAGATTGTGTCTCAATTTTATTAAATGGGTTAAAGAGATTGGAATATAGAGGATATGATTCATCAGGAATTGCTGTATTAAACAAAGAAGATAACAGAAATGAAATTTCGATGGTAAAGCGAGTTGGTAATTTAAAAAAGTTGGAAAAAGCTTTATCAAAGAAAGAAATGAAAGGTAGTTTAGGGATTGGTCATACGAGATGGGCTACACATGGAAAACCTCATAGACTTAATGCACACCCGCATTTAGATTGCAAAAATGAGATACTATTAGTTCATAATGGGATCATTGAGAATTGGGGACCACTTAAAAATGAACTAATTTCGAGAGGGCATAAATTTATCTCAGAAACAGATACAGAAGTTCTTGTTCATCTTGTAGAAGATTATTATAATGGAGATTTAGTAAAAGCTGTTAGAAAAGCATTAAGCAAAGTTGAAGGTTCATATGCAATAGTAGTTATGAGCAAAAAATCTCCTAATCAGTTAGTAGGAGCAAGGCAGGACAGTCCGTTAGTTGTTGGATTGGGTAACGGTGAAAACTATTTAGCATCAGATATACCAGCAGTTTTGGAACATACAAACAAATTTTTAATTATTGAACAGGGGGAGATTGCTAATATTACTAAGGATAAAGTGGAAATATATGATAGGAATGAGAAGTTAGTTAATAAATCACCATTTGAAACTAATTGGGATATATCCTCAGCAGAAAAGGAAGGATATGAAGATTTTATGCTGAAGGAGATTATGGAACAATCTATAGCAGTGAGAGAAACATATAGAAGTCATGTTTATAAATATAAAATAAGTTTAGATGAGAGTAATCTTCCAATTGATATTATAAAAAACATAAAGAAGATTTTTATAGTCGCTTGTGGGACATCCCTTCACGCTGGTTATGTAGTAAAAGGTGTTGTTGAAAGATTTGCTAGAATTCCCGTTGATGTTGAAATTGCATCAGAATTTAGATATAAAGACCCCATAATACCTAATCCAAGTCTGGTTATAGCCATATCACAATCAGGAGAAACAATAGATACCATAGCTGCAATAAGAGAGGCAAAAAGAAAAAATGCATGGATATTAACCATTTCAAATGTGATGGAAAGCTCAGCAGTTAGAGAGTCTGATGGAGCAGTGTATACTTTTGCTGGACCTGAAATAGGTGTTGCTGCGAGTAAGACACATACAGCTCAAATTATGATTTGCTATTTATTATCACTTTATTTAGCTAAAGTCAGAGGAGAAATTACTTCTGCCGAGACTGCTTATTACCTGAATATTTTAAAAGAAGTTCCAAGTAAGATAAAATCTGTTTTAGATAACCATAGTAAAATAAAGGAACTTGCTAATATATATTATAAATTTCCAGATTTCATATTCATCGGTAGAAAATATGGTTTTCCTGCTGTTATGGAAGGTGCACTTAAGTTGAAAGAGATATCATATATACATGCGGAAGCATATCCCGCTGGCGAGATGAAACATGGACCAATTGCTCTTGTAGGTGAGAACTGCCCAGTAGTGGCTATTGCTGATGATTCAAGTGTATATAATAAAATACTCGGAAATATTTCTGAAGTAAAAGCAAGAAATGCTCCTGTTGTTGCATTAACAACAATTGGAAATGAGAAAATTAAAAATTTAGTAGATCATGTTATAGAAGTTCCCAAGATACCTGAGGAATTCTCTGCAATTATAAATGTAGTTCCATTGCAACTTTTTGCTTATGAGATAGCCAAGAAACTTGGATGTAATGTTGATCAACCAAGGAACTTAGCAAAAACAGTGACAGTAGAATAAGTGTCTATAATAGAGGTCAGGTCTTGAAATGAGAGATATCAGCTTTAGGTATACTTTCTTGGCTGAAGATGCCTGCGAAAGTATACCATAAAGCTAGATGTAAAAATAAATCTTTATATACGTGTAAGGTCTTGACATGAGACATATTATAGTGAAATATAAGTTTTACACTTATTTTCTTTAATCATTTTAGAAGTGTTATCCTGACTCTGACTTTGACCCTGACACTGACCCTGAACATAGTGAAGGGGAAGTGGAAGGGGAAAAGGCGGAGGAAGGATCTCAAGGTATAGCAGTTTAATGGAAGATAATTTAAATATTTTAGGGATAGGAATTGATTTAGTAGAAGTTGATAGAATAAGAAGGTTAGTAAATAAATATCCAAAATTTATAGAGAGATTCTTTGCTAAAGAAGAGATTGATTATTGTAACTCTAAAAGGAATAGGTTGATTCATTTTGCTGGAAAATTCGCTGCCAAGGAAGCAGTTATTAAATCCATGAGAGTAGGAAATAAATCTTTAAAATTAAGAGAGATTCAAATTAGTGCGAATAAGAATTCAATACCAAAAATTATTCTACACGGAACTGCTTTTAGTTTTGCAAAGGATAAAAATATAGAGGAAATATTGATTAGTATTACTCATACAAAAGAATATGCTATTGCCATAGCTTATGCAAGAGGTACAGGATGAGTAAAGATAATTATTTTATTATTGATGCAAGAATTCTAAATGTTTTAAACTTATTAAAGAAATAATATCCCACACTTCTAATCAATTTAAGATTTTACTAAATAAATCATTAAAATTTATATGAAAGGTATTAAATGAGTATAAACAGGGTTCTAACTGGTTATGAGATGGCTGAAATTGATAAGATTGCAGTTAAAAGAGGTATAAAAACATTGGATTTAATGGAAAAAGCTGGGCAGAAGGTCGCAAATATTGCGAAAAAGGAATTAGAAGATTTAGGGAAAAAGAATGTTCTTGTTATCTGTGGTAAAGGAAATAATGGGGGAGATGGTTTTGTAGCATCTTCTATCCTTTGTAAAAGTGGATTTGATGTTTTGAATTACTATATTAATGATCCAGAAAAGCTAAGGGAACCATCTAAAACAAGTTTTGATAAAGCAAAATTAAATGGAGTTACACTTAGAAAAATTGAAGAGGATTTAATCCAATTTAAAGAAGACTTAAAAAATTGTGATTTTGTTATTGATGGAATTTTTGGAACTGGCTTAAATAGACCTGTTAAAGGGATATATTTAGATGTAATAAACCTTATAAATAATGCTAATAAATATGTTTTATCTATAGATATTCCATCGGGAGTAAATGGAGATTCTGGAGAGGTATTAAATGCAGCAGTAAAAGCAAATATTACAGTTACATTGCAAACTCATAAATTTGGACTTTTAAACTATCCAGGAGCAAGTTATGTAGGAGATATAAAATGTGTAGATATAGGAATACCCAAAGATATAATAGAAAAATGCTGCAAAATCTATTTTATTGATGATGAGTGGGTTTTAAAAAGACTTCCAAAAAGAAAAGCATATGCTCACAAAGGTGATGCAGGAAAGCTTTTTGTTATTGCAGGCTCACCTGGTTTTACAGGAGCAGCTTATATGTGTTCTATGTCAGCTCTTATAGGTGGAGCTGGTGTTGTAACACTAGCAATTCCTGAAGGATTAAATACAGTAATGGAAACCAAATTAACTGAGGTAATGACATTACCACTTCCTCAAACAAAAGATGGAACATTAGCTATCTCAGCTCTTCCAAAAATATTAGATGAGGTTAAAAAATTTGACTGCCTGGCAATTGGCTCTGGGATTTCATTAAATGAGGAAACTTCAGATTTAGTTATTTCTTTGGTTGAAAATTTGAAAATACCATTGGTAATAGATGCAGATGCCATTACAATATTGTCAAAAAATTTGGAAGTTTTAAGAGATTCAAAAGTTCCAATTGTAATTACTCCTCATCCAGGCGAATTATCAAGGTTACTACATATTAATAAAGTAAAGTTAAAAGACAGGTTAGAATTAAATAGGGAGATTTCTAAAAAAATTGAAAAAATCTCTGTTTTAAAAGGAGCTAGAACATTAGTTTCTAATCCTGAAGGTGAAACATTTATTAACTTAACCGGTGGTCCTGCTATGGCAACTGCAGGTTCTGGGGATATCTTGGTGGGATTAATTGGTTCACTTATAGTTCAAGGTGTCGATCCATATGATGCTGCTATAATAGGAACATATTTACATGGTCTTGCGGGGGATATGGCTGCGGAAGAGATTGGTCAGCGCTCTCTTGTTGCAACAGATATAATGAACAAAATTCCAGACACATTTTTAAGAATTGAAGGAACCTTTCCATTTACTGAATAATTAAGTCTTTGACTTTTAAATGATTTAAAATTTAATTTATAATAGGAAACACCCATATTTACTGAATAGTTTTACTCTTTATTAAGAAAGAGGGAATTTGGATTTTTACAGACCTGTTTGGGCTGAAGTAAATTTAAATAATATTAAAGATAACTTAAGGTTTATTAGAACATTAATACCTAAAAGCACAAAGATAATGGCTATTGTTAAAGCCAATGGATATGGTCATGGTAAGATAAGAGTAGCTCAAGCATCAATTAAAGCTGGGATAGAAAGATTAGGTGTTGCATTAGTAGAAGAAGCATTGGAGCTTATAAATAATAATATCAAAGTTCCAATACATTTATTAAGCGAACCACCTATATCATCTGTTAAAGTGTTAGTCAAAAATTCAACTAGTAATAATTTAATAATAAGTGTTGTATATACAAAAGATTTTGTGAGAGCTTTATCAAAAGAAGCATCTAAGAAAAATAGAAGATGTTTAGTTCATGTAAAGGTTGATACTGGAATGCATAGAGTTGGTATAAGTATTGAAAAAGCAGTAGATTTAGTTAAATATATATCCTCCCTACAAAATATTGAAATTGAAGGATTGTTTACACATTTTGCTTGTGCTGATGACCCTGAAAATTCGTATACATTATTACAATTTGAGAGATTTTTAAAATTGAAAGAAATTTTAGAGAAAAACAATTTCAAATTCAAAAATTATCATTGTGCAAACTCAGCAGCTATGCTTAATTTTCCAGAAACTCATTTGGATATGGTTAGAATAGGTATAGCTATGTACGGACTAAGACCTTCTGAGAAAACTTTCTCACCAAAACTAAAACCAGCCCTCTCCTTAAAAGCAAAGATATCCTATTTAAAAGAGGTAGAAAAAGGAGAAGGAATTTCCTATGGGTTAACATTTAAAGCAAATAAAAAAAGTTTAATAGCCACTATACCAATTGGTTATGGAGATGGATATCCCAGACAATTATTGAATAGTGGAGTAGTTTTAGTTAGGGGGAAAAGAGTTCCAGTTGTTGGAAATGTTACTATGGATCAGATAATGATAGACGTAACTGATTTAAATGAAATTGAAATTGGAGATGAAGTAGTTATTATAGGAAATCAAGATAAAGGAAAAATAGAAGTAAATGAGTTATCAAGAGCTTTAGATACAATTGATTATGAAATTGTATGTGGAATAACAAATAGAGTTCCCCGAATATATGTAGATTAAAAAATTTTAACCCATGAATTGTTTTAATTAATCTTCTTATATTTTAATAAATATTGGAAATTAGTAGTAATTGAAATTAAAATCTCAATTTTATACACCTCTAAAGGATCCTTTCAAAACTAAATCATTTATTATCCATATAGTTTTTAACTAATATTTATTGTATATTTAGTAAGATTAATTATATCTATATTGTAATTATTGAAATAGTTCATACTTAATTGATTTCATTTATATCTAATAAATGAAATTCGTTTATTAAATAAAAAGGAGAGGAGTTATGAAATGCGCGATGTTATATGGTCCTGGTAAATTAAAAATTGAGGAGGTTGAGATTCCCTCAATAAAAAAGGGAGAGGTTTTAGTTGAAGTAAGAGCAGCTCTTACATGCGGAACAGATATAAAGACATATATAAGGGGACATCCAGTGTTGATAAGAAGCTATCCCTCACCTTTTGGTCATGAATTTTCTGGTGTAATTTCACAAGTTGGAACAGGTGTCAAAAGATTTACCAAGGGAATGAAGGTTGTTGCTGCAAATTCTGCTCCATGTGGTCAATGTTATTTTTGTAAAAAAGGATATGTTAATTTATGCGAAGATTTGAGGTTATTAAATGGAGCGTATGCACAATATATAGTTATACCTGAAAGGATTGTTAATAAAAATCTTTTAGAAATTTCAGACCATGTTTCCTTTGAAGATGCAGCATTATCTGAGCCAATAGCATGTTGTTTAAATGCTGTTTGTCAGAGTGATATATCACCTGGCGATACAGTTGCAATAATTGGGCTGGGTCCTATAGGATTAATTCTAACTCATCTATATCATCTAAATGGAGCAAAGGTTATAGCATGCGGGAAAGGTGAAAAGAGACTTGAACTCTCTAAGATTTTAGGAGCAAGCCTTACAGTTGATGCAGAGGAAATTCACGATGAGACAGAGGAGATAAAAGCTGTTAAAAAATTATCTAATAATGGTAGAGGAGCAGATATAGTTGTGGAGGCGGTTGGAAAACCTGATACCTGGGAAATGACTGTAAAGATGGTGAGAAGGGGAGGACTTGTGATTTTATTTGGAGGTTGTCCATCTGGAACCTCATTTACTATGGATACTTCTCTTATCCATTATGAACAAATAACTATAAAAGGAATATTTCATCATACTCCAAAACTATTTAAAAGAGCTTTGGATTTAATATCAAGTGGGAAAATAAACACTAAAGCCATTATTAGCGGAAGACGCCCACTTGAGAAATTAGAAGAAGCATTTTCGCTAGTTAAGAAGAAAAAAGGAGTAAAATATTTTATAGATGCCTTTTATAAATGATTTCTTAAAAATTAAGGAGTCAAAAATTAAAA
>JAGMBY010000033.1 GCA_023129485.1 Actinomycetes bacterium
ATGAGACATATCAGCTTTGGGTATACTTTCTCGACTGAAAATGTCTTCGAAAGTATACCGCAAAGATATTGATGAAAATTAAGTAGGGTAAGGCTTTAGCCTTGCGTAACAATAAAGAGTCTATAATAATAATGGGAATTAAATGGAAAAAAAACAGATTATTTTAAAACTAAGGAAAAAAATATTAAAAGATTCTACACTTAAGAAAGTAGTAAGTAATATAATTTCTTATTTTCCTAATAGTTATTTAGTAGGTGGTTTCATAAGAGATATTGTTTTAGATATTGATTCAAGAAATTTAGATATAATTGCTCAATTTTCCCTAAAGAAAATATCAGAATTTGTATTGAGCATAGGGGAAGCTAAATTTTTCCCTTTAGATTCTAAAAGAAGAATTTTTAGAATGATAATAAAACATGATAGCCAAATAAAAAATGATAGTAAAATAGCCACAGTTGATTTTTCATTCTACGATAATATCAAAATCGAAGATGAACTATCTAATAGAGACTTCACTATAAATGCAATAGCAGTTTCCACAGATATTTTTTCAGAAGATTATGAATCGCTTTTTAAATTACCTTTAGATGTCATAAAAGATTATGAATTAAAAATGAAGAATAAATTCTTTGAAAAGAATGAATTACCTGATAATTTAACATTTGAACTAATAGACCCATTTAATGGTCTTAAGGATTTAGTAGAAAAAAGACTCAAGCTTGTAAGTGAAAATGCATTAAAGAATGACCCTGTAAGAATATTAAGGGCTTTTAGATTTAAATTATCTCATAATCTTTCAATTTCAGAGAAACTAAGGCAAAGAATTATCTCTGATTCAAATATGTTAAGGTTTGTAGTTGGTGAGAGAAAAGCAGATGAAATCCTCAAGATTTTTTCAAATGATAATGTATCCTCAATTCTAAAAAAAATGCAAAATTTAAATGTTCTAAAACAGTTGTTTCCATCAATTGAAAATAGTATTGGACTTTTCCAGTATGGATATCACTCAGAAGATGTTTTTAATCACTCCTTAAAATGTGTTGAAAAAATGGAAAATATAGAAGAGTTCATAAAATCATATTTAACTGATTATAGTAAACAGATATTTTCTCATCTAAGTGAACCCGTGCAAGGAGATCATAAAAGATTTACTTTTCTAAGACTTGCTACTTTCCTTCATGATATTGGCAAGCCGGAAACCAGATTCATTGACAATAATGGAAGAACTAAATTTCATAATCATCAAAAAGTTGGAGCTAAAAAGATGAAAGATATTTGTGAAGATCTAAGACTCAGTAATAAAGCAACAAATTACTTGGTTAAAATGGTAGAAAAACATATGAGGATACCAAATCTTTTAAGTGTAGAGGAAATTACTGATAGAGCAACATATAGATTTATAAGAGAAGCCAGAGATGAATTAATTGATTTAATTCTATTATGTTATGTAGATTTAGTTGCAGATCCAGGACCATTAGTAGAAAAAGATTCTGAGGAAAAGATGGTGAAATATTTTCATAGAATATTAAAATTAAAAGAAAGAGTTAAAAAGCAAGATGAAAAGCCTTTAATTAGGGGAGACGAGATAATAGAAAAATTTGGACTTACTCCTGGACCTAAAATTGGAGAATTTTTAAAATTAATTAGAAAAGAAAGAACATTAGGGAAGATTTCAACTAAGGAACAAGCCTTAAAAATGATTCAAGAGATATTAAAATAAAAGGATATAAAAATATTAATTCTATTTTTAAACATTTTAAGCTTCGGGTATACTTTCTCCCTTCCCCTTCGTTACACTCGAGGGTCGAGGGCAGGTTTTGAAAATGCCTGCGAAAGTATACCACGAATCTATTTATGAAACAATAGGATAGGAAAATGCTCCATTTTTGTTATAGTGACAAATATACAGGGAAACTACCTGGTCATGTTTTTCCTATTGAAAAGTATGAGATGGTTTACAAAAGATTAAAATCGGAGAAAATAATAACAGATAAAAATTTAGTTGAACCCACCATACCTTTGAGAGAAGAACTATCACTCATTCATACAGATAATTATTTAGATGATCTTTTTAATTTTAGATTTACTCATAGAACTTATCCATCAGAACTTCCATTAAATAAGAAAATTTTGGATTTTTTTCTAATAACAACAGGGGGAACGATAAGTGCTGCTAAATTGGCATGTAATAATGGTTTAGCTATAAATTTAGGAGGTGGATATCATCACGCTTTTCCTGATAGGGCAGAGGGTTTCTGTTATCTAAATGATGTAGCAATTTCAATTAAATTAGTACAAAAGAAAAAGTTAGCAAATAATGTTTTGATTGTCGACTGTGACTTACACCAGGGAAATGGTAATGCCTATATTTTTAGAAATAACCCTTCTGTCTTTGCTTTCTCAATGCATCAAGAGAATAATTATCCAATAAAACAGAAAGGAGATTTAGATATTGGACTGGATGATGGTACGACAGATAATGAATACCTTGAATATCTGCATAAGACTCTTCCAGAACTTATTGAAAAACAAAAACCAAATCTGGTCTTCTATTTGGCTGGAGCAGATCCATACTACAATGATTTATTAGGTGGACTTTCATTGACAAAGGAGGGTCTGAGAAAAAGAGATGAGTTTGTTATATCTAAATCTTGGGAAAAAGATATCCCAGTTTGTATAGTTCTCGCAGGAGGCTATGCCCAGGATACAAATGATGTGGTTGATATTCATTACAATACCTGTTATATTGCAAAAGAATACAGTGAAAGATAGAAATAAAAAAGAATACGGGGAAAAATAAGAAAAATCCATAAACAATCATCCTATTGAATAATGGGTGTATGAAAATTACAAAAAATACATTTAAAAATTTAATCAGGAGTTTTTGATATGGGTATATTAAAAAAGTTTTTTTCTAAAATAGAGAGAAAGTTTGAAGAAGAGAACATAATGTATTTATATGTTAAGTGTAATAAATGTGGGGAAAATATTAAAGTCAGAATAACAAAAAGTACTGATCTATTGTATAACTATAATGAACCTCAAGGAGAAGTAAGGTATACTTTAAGAAAGGAAATTTTGGGGAGTAAATGCCCTAATTTAATTTATGCTTTTGCTAAATTTGATAATAATAAGAATATGTTAAGTTTAAGTATAGAAGGTGGTACTTCAATAACTCAAGAAGAATTTGAAAACAGATAATATTTCTTAAAAATTTTTATCAATATTTTAAAAATAATTACATAATTTTAATATTACTATTTTAATTTATAGTATTTATTAATTAACAAAACACAAATATACTTAAGTTAGCTTCATAATTTCATTATTAAAATAAAAATAGATAGAGATGTAAATAAAATGAAGTCTATATGGCGTCAAAGATATAAACCTTTGCTTGAGAAAATAGTACATAGAAAAGAGCAAGTTAATGATTTTTTAAACATTTTAGAGAATAAGACTAACTGGCTTACAGCACCCGCCAGTACAATGTATCATTTAGATAGAGAAGGTGGATTGATTGAACACAGTGTAGGTGTTACAAAAACTTTATTGAAATTGAAGAATGTTTTAGCTCCTGAAATATCTGATGAGAGCTGTGTGATTATTGGGTTATTTCATGATGTTGGAAAAGTAGGGCTTCCTGGAAAACCGTATTATATTAAATTAAGAACTCCAACAAGGAATGGAAAAAAATATATTATAAATAGAGAGTTAGCAGCAATGGGTGTAGCTACAAGAAGTTTGATGCTAATTTCTAAATATATCAGTTTGAGCGAAGATGAAGCGCAAGCTATTGCATATCATGATGGTCAATATATTCCTGAAGGTAGAACAATAGCACATAAGGAGAAAGCGTTAGCCTTACTTATTCATTACGCAGATTATTGGACTGCTCATATTTTAGAGAGAAATGAATAATATTAAAATTTTAAATAGAATTTAATAATATGGACCCTGTTATAGATGTAAGTTTCATATTTTTTAATGGCAAATAAAGGTGAGTAAAAGTGAATCATTTGATAAATATGAGTTATATGCTTATATTTTTACAACAAACAGAACCTCGTAAATATGATATTCTTGGTCTTCTATCATACCTATTCTGGATCATAATGATTCTGTTTTTAGTTATTCCATATATCAAACAGAAGAAACTGAACACAGATCGTTTTCGCCAGATAAGAAAAATTGAGCGAAACAGGGGATCAAGAGTAATTACTATGATACATAGGCAGGAAAGACTTCTTGGATTACCATTTTTTAAATATATAGACATCCAGGATTCAGAACAGGTCTTAAGAGCAATAAGGATGACTCCTACTGATATGCCTATAGATTTTATAATTCATACTCCAGGAGGATTGCAGTTAGCTTCTGAACAAATTGCATTAGCATTATCTAATCATGATGCTAAAGTTAGTATATTCATACCGCACTATTCAATGTCTGGTGGAACACTTCTCTCATTAGGTGCTGATGAAATTTATATGGATGAAAATGCAGTAATAGGTCCACTTGATCCGCAGCTTGGTCAGTTTCCCGCAGTATACCCAGCTTCATCAATTTTAAAAGTTGTGAAAAAGAAAAAAATGGATGAGATTGATGATAGAACTTTAATTTTAGCAGATGTTGCAACTAAAGCTGTAAAACAGATGAGAAAGAGAATACTGGAAATTATTGGTAATAGGATGGATCTAAAAAATGCTAAAGAATTAGCAAATACACTAACAAGTGGAAAGTGGACACATGATTATCCTATAACCTTTAAGGAAGCAAAAGAGTTAGGATTTAATGTAAGAAAGAATATTCCAAAAGATATATATAAACTGATGGATTTATATCCACAACCATCATTAGGTAGACCATCAGTTCAATATATTCCAATCCCCTATCCCAGGGAACGAAAAAGATAGGGTGGAAAAGTCAGCAAAATAGATTAAAATAAGATATGTATTAGAACTAAGAGAATATAGTTAATATTTTATTAAATATTTATTAAAGAAAGTAAAGATTAAACAAAAATTATATAAACTTTATTTTTTTTTAAAAAAAGAGAAATTGAAAGGAGAAAAAATGACTTCTAGTGCATATGTACTTATAAACGCAACTCCTCAGAAGATTAGTGAGGTACTGATTAATATAAGAAAAGCTTCATCAGTTAATAGTGCTTATGCTGTAACTGGCCCTTATGACATTATAGCTTATATAGAAGCTGAGGACATAAATGAAGTAGGAAAAGCAGTTGTCTTTCAGATTCAAGGAGTTGAAGGAGTTACAAAAACTCTGACATGCATGGTTGTTGAAGTATAAATTATCCAACATTTCAGCTTAATGGTTTTTAATATAAAGAACTTTATTTAGTTAAAATTATTTAAAATCATTATTTGAGAATATAAAGAATAGATGAAACTAATAAAGAGAGATTTGCAAAGATATAGTAGACAAATTCTAATTGACAGATTTGGAGAAAAAGGACAATTAAAACTAAAGAGTTCTACTGTTGGAATATTAGGTTGTGGAGGTTTAGGATCAGCAGTATCAATATATTTAACGGCAGCTGGAGTTGGTAAATTAATAATAGCTGATAGTGATGTAGTTGATATCACAAATCTTAATAGGCAAGTTACACATTATGAGTATGATGTTGAAAACAAAAGAAATAAGGCAGTTTCTGAGCAAGAAAAACTTTCAGCATTTAATTCAGATATTAAAATAGAAACATATACAAAAAATGTAAATGAGAAAAATGTAGATGAGGTTTTTAGAAAAACTGATTTAATAGTAGATTGTCTTGATAACTTTGAGGATAGGTATATGTTAAATTCATATTGTGTTAGAGCTGGTAAACCATTAATTCATGCAGCGGTTTACGGTTTTTATGGTCAGATAACGACCATAATTCCCAAAAAAACAGCTTGTTTGAAATGTATATTCCCTTCTCCCCCACCACAAATAAAAGTATTTCCAATAATAGGTGTTACTACTGGGCTTTTTGGCATATTGGAAGCAAGTGAGGCAATAAAGTACTTAACTGGTGTGGGTAATTACTTGTTTAATGAGATGATGTTAATTGACCTCTCTGAAAATGAGATAAATAAGATAAGAACTGAAAGAGACAAGAACTGCCCAATCTGTTCATCTTAAAATCTATGATATTAAAAGTCTTTTTATTAATCTTATGAAGATTTTGCAACATTTTTATTATATTTCTCATCTAAAATTCAAAAAGAGAAATTAAGATAATATTGAAAAGGAGGTGATGGGAAAAAATCTGAAATATTTCAATTAAAATTTCTAAAAAAGGAGGAGAAATTGAAAGAAATTTTTACAATGTGGAAAAATGTAAGAATGGTTCTTCTTACCGCACTTTGTGCAGCATTATATGCAGCAGTATTGATTGCATTTAAAGCTGGAATTGTCATCGTACCAGGAATAACTGAAATAAGACCCGCGAACATACTTCCCATAGCATTCTCAATACTATTTGGACCAGCAGCAGCCTGGGGTTGTGCTATTGGTAATTTTATTGGTGATATTTTTGGAACATTAGGTCCTGGTTCATTCTTTGGTTTTATTGGAAACTTTTTACTTGGGTTTGTTCCCTATAAGATATGGGGTCATTTGGTTCCCATTTCATCAGGAGAAGAACCAGAAATAAAAACTGGAAGGTCATGGACTGAAATTATAATTATTGGTTTTATTTCTGCAGCTGTTTGTGCGGTAGTTATTGCTTGGGGTCTTGAGCTTTTAGGATTTGTGCCATTCAAAGTACTAAGTACAATAATTACACTTAATAATACTGCAGCACATATAGTTGGTGGCATACTAATTCTTTTAGTATGGGCGAGAGTAAAGAAAATAGGATTATATTGGAGAGATGTAATGGCAGAAGAGGATGTTGGTAAACCAATATTACCAAAAGTTGGTGCTCTACTTATGATAATTGGTGGAGTTGTTGGCTGGATTGTAGGAGCATTTATTCTCCCGGTTGGTTCTCTTGTTACATTAACAATTTTCTTAATAGCAATAATAATTGCAATGTTCTTACTATAAGAAACTATAAAATGAAGATTGTATGTAGAAACTTCAAATCCTATTATTAAACTTGCAATCTTCCTGTTATAACTCTTTAGTTTAAATAATTACCCGGGGGTAAAACTTCGGGTAATTATTTTTTAATAAATTAGAAATTCCAAAATTTTGGAAATACCTTTAATTTATTAGAATATGAAACCTAAGTAATTTTAAATTTTCTAAAAATTAATCTTTAATCTTTTTTATAAAACTCTTTTTATCTTGTCTACAAAATATTGATTTTTTTTACTTTTACGAAACTGTTATAATATTGATTTAACATAATAGTATTGAATTTATTGATCTTTAATTTAAATAAAGTAACAATAAATAATATTGAAAGAAAAATTTTGATTTTGTCAATTCAAAAAGTTATTATAATTTTTTAATATGATAGTTACAAAATTTAATGATTTTGTATTTATATAATGAGTAATAAAGAATTTTTGAAAACTATTTAAAATGGCAATCATAGAGTTTAATAATCTTTCATTCACATATAGGGATTCAGATAGAAAGGCTATAGACAATATTTCACTTCAAATAAATGAATGTGATTATGTAGTCTGGATGGGTCATACTGGTGCTGGTAAATCAACTTTACTTTATTGCCTTAATTCTCTAATTCCTAATTTCATTAAAGGGAATTTAGAGGGAAGTGCAGTTGTACTTGGTAAAGAGATTAAAAAGGCTAAGATTCTTGATTTATCAAAGAATGTAGGAATTGTTTTTCAGGATTTTGAATCTCAACTTTTTTCAACAAATGTGGAATTGGAGGTAGCATTCGGTACAGAGAATTTAGGTTTAAAAAGAGAGGAGATAAAAAAGAGAATAGATGAAATTTTACCATTGGTAAGACTTGATAATTTACGTGATAGGGAACCATCAACTTTATCCGGGGGTCAGAAACAGAGGTTAGCTATAGCATCAATTTTAGCAATGAGACCTAAAATCCTTGCCCTTGATGAGCCAACCTCAGATTTAGACCCTATCGGAAAAATAGAAGTCCTCCAACTTGCCAAAAGACTGCGTAAGATAGGAACAACTATGATTCTAATTGAACATAATACGGAAGAAGCATTAAATGCAGATGAGATAATTCTTTTAAATAAAGGTATGGTGATAGGTAAAGGAGCACCAGAAAAATTGGTTTGTAAAACGGAATTATTAATAGAAGCAGGTGTAGCTCCAATACAAGTTAATGAATTCTATCAAAAATTACTTCCTCATATGCAAAGAAATAAACTTCCCTTGAATTTAAATGAGGGAGTATCATATTTTATTAAAAGATTCAAAATTAAAGAAAATGTGATTGACCTTTTAAGAGAAAAGGATAGGAAATATTTTGAAAAAATAGAAGATGAGGTAGCAATAAGTATTGATAACTTATTTTATGTTTATCCAACTGGAGTGAAGGCAATTTCAGATATAAATTTAAAGATACAAAAAGGCGAATTTATTGCCATAATTGGTCAAAACGGATCTGGCAAAACAACATTAGTAAAACACTTTAATGGTTTATTTTATCCAACTTCTGGTAAAGTAGAAATTTTTGGTAAAGATACAAGAGAAATGAATAGAAGTGCTTTGGGAAGAATTGTTGGATATGTCTTTCAGAATCCCGACCACCAAATTTTTGCTCAAACTGTTTGGGAGGAAGTTTCCTTTGGACCAAAAAATTATGGTCTCAGTGACAAGGAGATAGAGGAAAATGTAAAACAGGCTTTATCATCAGTTCATTTAGAGGGATTTGAAAAAATGGATCCTTTTATTTTGACTAAAGGAGAAAGGCAAAGAGTGGCAGTTGCATCTGTTCTTGCAGTAAAACCGCAGATTATTATCTTGGATGAGCCAACAACTGGATTGGATTATAGGCAGCAAGAATCTATGATGGAAATGATATGTGATTTAAATAAAAGAGGACATACTATAATAATTATTACTCACTCTATGAATACAGTTGCTAAATATGCTAAAAGGACCATTGTACTCGATAATGGAAGATTGTTAATGGATGATTTAACAAGAAAAGTATTTTCTAAAGAAGAGGATTTAAGGAAGGTTTATTTACAACCACCACAAATAACCAGATTTGGTAATAAAATCGGGGTCACTGTTTTAAATATTGATGAGATGATAGAGTCTGTATTTTTTAAGTGATAATTTTGGTTAATAAAATTTATTTTTTTATATTAATTTATTCAATTAGAAATATAAATATAAATTTATAAGCAATGACTTTAGAATCAAGATGTTTTAATTTAATTAAAGATAGGTGAAACTCATTTTGAAAATTTTAAAAATATAATGAGGGGAAAGTGAGTATTTTTCTATATACACCATATAAAAGCATGATACATAGATTGGATCCAAGAGCCAAAATTTTTTGTTTAATACTATTTTTTGCTCTGGGATTAGTTTTTAATAACCCACTATATCTATTACCCATTCTAATCTTGACTCTCATGATAGCTTGGTTGGGAAATAGCCTAAAAAATCTTTGGAATTTGAGATATATATTTTTGATTCTTATTGCCTTTTCTACACTTCTTTGGCCATTTTTTATAAGGGGACCTACTGAATTATTTTCATTTTGGAGAATTCATTTTACATTGGAGTCAATTCTATATGGATTTGCTATGGGGATTAGAACAGCTATATTTCTAATTGCTGGAGTTACCTTTCTTTCCACAACAAGAATTGAAGAACTTACTACTGCTTTAATTA
This sequence comes from Actinomycetes bacterium, assembly GCA_023129485.1. Taxonomy (GTDB): domain Bacteria; phylum Actinomycetota; class Humimicrobiia; order JAHJRV01; family JAHJRV01; genus JAHJRV01. Next base: position 9,805 of record JAGMBY010000033.1, read on the forward strand.
AACTCAAACTCCCATATCCATTAGCATTTTCTATTTCTACAGCTTTTAGACTACTACCAACATTTGTTGGTGCGGGTTCAACCATAATTCAAGCTCAAACTTCAAGAGGTTTAGACCTTGAATCAGGAAATATAATAGTTAGAATGAAAAAGTTCATTCCTCTACTTGTTCCAATATTAATTTATGCAATTAGAAGCATAAATTTACAAGCGATGGCTTTAGAATCAAAATGTTTTAATTTAACTAAGGATAGAACTTTTTACTTTAGGTTGAAGATGAAGAAGAGCGATTATGTTATAATTTTTATTTTATTTTGTGTATGTCTAATTACTTTGTATCTAAGAATATCAGGATATGGTGCTGTCCTTCCCAGACTATGAAATATTAACTATACTATTAATAAGAATATAATTTTATAGTTTACTTTATAAAAAATAGTTAAAAATAAGCTTATAGTTGGTTTGATTAAAAGTGTAAATAAATTAAAGTCAATGCAATCTTTTTAAGGTATTAATATTAACTAAAGCAAATGAAAAATAATAGAATCATAGCAAATATTAAGTTTGAAAAAATTAGATTTATAAAGATATTATTTTTAACAATATTAATAATTTTATTTTTAAATTTGATTCAGACTTCTGGATTTAGCCAACAGGTGGTAGTAAAATTTTATGTTTTTTCATCCCCAGAATGTGAATACTGTGAAGAATTTGAGAATGAATATTTGCCAAAGATGTTTGAAAAATATGAGCAAAAAATAGAAGTAAAGATATTGGATGTACTTAATCAAGAGGAGTATCTTCTATGGAACAGATTTAGTGAAAAACTTAATTATTCAGATCCACTTTTACCAACAGTTGTGGTCGATGATGTTATGTTATCAGGATTAGATGAGATAGAAA
>JAGMBY010000034.1 GCA_023129485.1 Actinomycetes bacterium
AACTGAAGTTACCGAAGAGATTAAGGAGCTTTATATAGCATATTTTTATAGCCCAGGATGTAAGACGTGCGATAATGTTTTTTACTTACTTAATTATATAAAAAACAAATATCCTAACCTGGTTGTCAAAGAGTATGATACTTTAGAAAGTAAAAATATTGAGTTATTTGAATCACTATGTGAAAGAAATAAAGTTGCAAAAAAGGATTGGCTAAAAACCCCAACTATCTTTATAGGTGATGATTATTTAATAGGTGAAAATGTAAATAAAAATAATACTGAAAAATTAGTTGAAAAATACTTGTTAACTGGAACAGATTCACCAGAACAATTAGCTCAGGATTATATGAAAAAAGCACACGAAGATCTTATAGAAAGATTTGAAAGATTTAATATTTTTCCAATTATATTGGCAGGACTTATTGATGGAATTAATCCTTGTGCATTTGCCACACTAATTTTCTTCATATCATATTTAGCATATATTGGCAGGAGTAAAAGAGAAATAATTTATTTAGGCATATCATTTAGTTTTGCAGTTTTTATGGCTTATCTACTTGTTGGCGCTGGATTTTTAAGAATAATTACAAATTTAGCAGCATTTTCAGTGATTTCAAAGATTGTCTATATAATAACAACTTGTATTGCATTAGTTTTGGCAATTCTAAATTTTATTGATTTCTTTAGGGCAAAAAAAGGACAAACAAGTAAAATGATCTTACAACTTCCCTTATTTTTAAAACGTGAAATACATAAAACTATAAGGAGAGGAAGTAAAGTAAGTTTCTACTTTATATCAGCATTTTTAATTGGATTAGTAATTTCTATATTAGAACTTGCTTGTACTGGACAAATTTATCTTCCAACAATTGTTTATGTATCTACAATTCCCAATTTAAAATTTAGAGCATATCTTTATTTAATTTTATATAATTTGATGTTTATCCTACCTTTAATAATTATTTTTATTCTCTATTATATTGGAGCAACTTCAAAGAAAATTGAGTATGCTATAAAAGGAAATGTATATAAAGTGAAGTTAATCACTGGTTTATTTTTCCTTATATTGTCAACATTTTTAGTAATTAATATTGCAATTTAATTAAATTCTCAAAAATAATATGAGCTATTAGGAAGAATCTCGATAATTCATATCTTTTTTAAATTTTCTTTCAAAATGGATATTTTCAACTCCCTTCCCCCTTAATTAATAAATGATATATATCCTCGTTCTTTTCAACTTTAAAATCATGTCCTCTGCTTCTTACGAGCCTACTTACATTCTCAACAGAAACTTCAGTATCTATTATTACTAAAATTGACTCTTTACCCCCTTCGTCTAGGGCTTTTTTCACTTTTATAACTGGGAAGGGACAGGAAAGACCCCTAACATCAACCTCTTTTACCATTTTTAATCTCTTCTCTTTATTTTATATTTTTGATTTTTTACTCTTTATTTAATTTTGTAAATTAGACTTTTCACTTGAAAGCAATGAAGAAAGTGAGATATTAATATATTCTTTGCTACACAAGCTCTATATGACTCTCTTTCCCTTTTACAATTTCACCAACTAACTCTTTAGTCTTTACCCCCTCTTCATCTAATCTTTGAATAAGTAAATCAGATTTTACACTGGGAACTGATATGAGAAGTCCCCCGGATGTTTGTGGATCTAGCAATATATCCATTAGAACAGCATCTTTGGTGGGCTCTCCCTCAACATAATCTTTCACAAATTTTTTATTTTCATGGGTTCCCGCTGGAACAAAACCTATTTGAGCAAGCTCTAAAGCTTTTAGATATATTGGCATTTTTTTAGTATAAATTAATGCTGATTTATTACTTGCTTTAAGCATGATATGAAGATGACCCAAAAACCCAAATCCGGTTATATCTGTACAGCCATTCACTCCAACTTCCATCATGACTTCAGATGCTTTCTTATTTAAGGTTCTTGCATTATCAATTGCATCCATCATCTCTTTTTCTGCTATAATGCCACCTTTTAATGCTGTTGCTAAAATACCTAATCCAATAGGTTTTGTTAAAATGAGTTTGTCACCAATTTTTACACCTTTGCTTGTTACATATTTTTCGGGGTGAACTATTCCAGTTACTGCATAGCCAAATTTTGGTTCTTTATCTTCTAAACTGTGTCCACCAACCACAACAGCACCTGATTCTTCTATCTTATCTCTTCCACCTTTTAATATTTCTTCTAAAACTGAGTATCCTAATTTTGGCGGAAATGCTACAAGACTAAGTGCTGTAATCGGTTTTCCACCCATGGCATAGGCATCACTTAATGCATTAGCAGCTGCTATCTGTCCAAATAGATATGGACTATCTACAATTGGTGTGAAAAAATCAACTGTTTGTACTAATGCTAAATTCTCTGATATTTTAAAAACAGCAGCATCATCACCATGTTCTATTCCAACAAGAAGTTGTTCCACTCTTGCTAATGGAACTTCTTTTAGCACCGCTGTTAGATCAGTAGCACTTATCTTTGCAGCACAACCACTTTTCGTTGAATATTGCGTAAGTCTAATTTTTTCTCTCATACTTCCTCCAAGAATTAATTTTTTAACAGTCGATTTACTTATAACCCCTCAAAGTTTCTATTAATGATTACTATTAATAAGTATATTTGTAATAAAATTTTATAACAAAAATTATAATAAAAAATTATTCAATCATAATTAAATTTTATAATGAATTTAATGAACAGGATTTTCTAAATTAGGTTCTGAATTTTTTGAGGGAATTTCTAAATGTCGAATTTTATACTCTAATTGTCATAACAAATTAAATACAAATGATTAATTATATATCTACCTTTTATAAAGAGGAAAATTTTGAAATTGTATCTATTAATCATACTGTAGAAATAGTAAGGAAGAGCTAATTAGCAATAAATATCTTAGTAATGTAAGGTGATGTGGAGGCAGATAGAAGGGTGCTGTAATTTAATTTGAATTTTATTTCCTGGTTTAGCCTAATCTCTTGAGTGGATCTTGTAATATCCAGAACTAGATGATCACTACTCGCTCCGATTATTTCAATACCACTAATAAGTGGAGTTAATCCTTTTATATTTACATCTTGCTTACCAAGAGCTAATATCGCCCTTTTAATTATTCCCTTATTAACAAATTTTGGTATATTACCAAAAGCATCTCTACCCAACTTACCTCTTGGAATTGAAGGTTTTTCTTTTAACTCAATAATTTGAGCAACTAAGATAAAAGTATCCTGATATGTTCCGGGTACTATTCTATTTCTACTCACATCTCTTCCAATAAGTATTGCTTCACCAACTCTAAATTGATTTATTCCGGCTGGTAATTCATTATCCTCAATCAGCTTTAAAGTGCTAGTATTACCTCCAGAAACAATTGGTATTTTTATATTGAAAAAATCTTCTAACTCGTATTTTAAATCAACAAGTTCTTTCATATTTTTATATGTAGGTAGAACACCAGAAAAGCAAGCAAGGTTTGTACCAATTCCTAAAAATTCAATTCCATCTAATTCTAAAATCTGCTTTACATAATCTTTTAAATCTTTAATTAATATACCTTCCCTTAATTCACCTAAGTCTATCATTAAAATAATTTTATGAAGCTTATTCCTATATTTTGCAATATCTGATAGCTCTTTAATGGTATCTAGTTCTGAGTTTAAGCTCATGTCAGCTATGTCAACAACCTCCTCAAACTCACTTTTCATAGGCATTCGAAGAAGCATTAGTTCTTTATCATATCCTGACATTCTTATTTTCTTTAGATTATTTAGTCTTGAATCAGCAATATATCTTACTCCTCCTTTTAACATAGCATTAGCAACCTCAGGAATACCACAGCATCCTTTAGTTACTCCCACAATTTCAACACCCTTCTTATTACAAAGATCTGTTATATATCTTGCATTTTTTTCAATCTTATTTAAATCCACTGTCAAGTAAGGATATTTCATTCTAATTTTCTCCAAAGATAAAATTGATTATTAAAATTTTAAATGAATAATCTATATTAAATAATTTACTATCTATTAAATGAATTCTGTTTGTAAATTATATATTATATTATTATCAAGATTTCTAATTTTGTTTTTAGTAAATAATTTTAACTTCCATAGAGTGTAGTTTTTTGTGAAGAAAGGGGTTGAAGTAAAAAGACTTCTAGAGCTTTTATATTCAATTAATATTATAATTAGTTCAATGTGTAAATCATATGATAAAAACTTGATATTAAAATAATATAAAGTAGGAGATTAATTGGACAAGGGAAAATTATTTGTTTGTGCAACACCAATAGGAAATCTTGAAGATATAACATTAAGAGCTATAAGAGTTTTAAGAGAGGTTGATTTAATCGCTGCTGAAGATACACGTAAAACTGTAAAAATCCTCAACAAATATAATATAAAAACCAGGATGATTAGTTATAATCAGATAAATGAGAAAGTGAAGACTCTTAATCTAATAAAAAGAATGATTGATGGTGCAAAGATCGCACTTGTATCAAGTGGTGGAATGCCAGGTCTTTCTGATCCTGGATATCTGTTAGTTAATGAATGCATTAATAAAAATATACCTATTGACATTGTTCCTGGACCTTCAGCAGGTATAAGTGCTCTTGTGATATCTGGACTTCCAACCAATCAATACATATTCTTTGGATTCTTACCAAAGAGGAAATCAAAGAGAAAGAAAATTTTAAAAAATGTTATATATCAGGACAAAACCTTAGTTTTTTTTGAATCACCTAAGAGAGTAGAAAAGCTTTTAAATGAGATTTTACAAATTTTAGGTGATAGAAAGTGTGTGATTGCACGAGAGCTAACAAAAATTTATCAGGAACTAATGAGAGGATCTGTTTCTGAACTTTTAGAGGGATTGAAAGGAAGAGAAATTAAAGGTGAATTAGTAATATTACTTGATGGATATAAACAAAATGCCTATAATACAAATTTAATAATTTAAGATGTAAAATTAATTGAAGGGGAGAAGGTGACAGATAAAAACTTCTATGTTACAACAGCAATATACTATGTAAACGAAAGACTTCACCTGGGTCATGTTTATGAATTTGTTCTCGCCGATGTTATTGCTCGATATAATAGATTGCTGGGTAAAGAGACATTTTTTTTAACAGGAACTGATGAGCATGGTCAGAAAGTTCAAAGAGCTGCTATCTCTCAAGGTAAAGTCCCTCAGGAATTTGTAGATTATATGTCTGGTGAGGTAAAAAAGCTTTTAGAATATTTTCATATTTCAAATGATGATTTTTTGAGAACAACACAAAAAAGACACAAGAAAGTTGTTCAGAAATTATTCCAGAAATTATGGGAAAATGGAGATATTTATAAAGGAAAATATAAAGGTTTGTATTGCATATTTGAAGAGAATTTTCTAACTGAATCTCAGCTTGTGAATGGCAAGTGTCCTGAATGTGGAAGGGATGTAGAGTGGGTTGAGGAAGAGAACTACTTTTTTAGACTTTCAAAATATCAAAATAAAATTTTAAAACATTTAGAAAAAAATCCTGATTTTGTTACCCCCAAAACCCGAAGAAATGAGGTAGTAAGTCTTTTAAAGCAGGGATTAAACGATATATCTATTTCACGTACTGCTTTTAAATGGGGGGTTCCCCTTCCATTCGATGAAAAACATGTTTCTTATGTATGGGTAGATGCTTTAATAAATTATGTCTCAGCTTTAGGTGCATTAACTGGTGGAGAGAAATTTAAAAAATTTTGGCCGGCAAATTATCATATTATTGGTAAAGATATTATAAGATTTCATGCAGTGATATGGCCAGCGCTTTTGATGTCAGCTGGAATTGAGCTTCCCAAAACTATAGCAGCGCATGGATTTTTACTTAGAGGTGAGGAGAAATTATCAAAATCGAAGGGAATAGTCTTAGATCCATATAAGATTGGTGGTAAGTATGGGGTGGACCCAGTTAGATATTTCTTATTAAGAGAGATAGTATTTGGTAATGATGGTACTTATACAGATGAAATAGTGGTTAATAGATTTAACTCAGATCTGTCTAACGACCTGGGTAATCTTGTTAGTAGAGTACTAACTATGGTAGAAAAATACTTTAATGGGGAGATTCCTGCTAAAGATGAATCACATGAGCTTGACTCACAGTTACAAGGAAGTTGGGAAGATAGTTTAGAGAATTATTTAAAAAATATGAATATCTTGAATTTCAGGGAATCTTTGATCGCAATTTGGTCTTTTGTATCTAAAGCAAATTGGTATGTTGATAAAACAGAACCCTGGTCTTTAAATAAGAATGAAGAAATAAGTAAATTAAAAACAGTAATATATAATCTTTGTGAAAGTTTAAGACTTTTAGCAATATTTATTTATCCAATCATGCCAGTAGCCATGGAGAAATTATGGACTCAACTTGGAATTAAAGATAAAATATCTTCTTCTAAAATTCCTCAAGCCCTAAAATGGGGTCTACTAAAACCTGGAACAAAAATAAGCGAGATATATCCACTTTTTCCAAGAATAGAAAAATAAAAATTATGATTGTTAATTTATCTACTACAAAGAAGATATTAAAAGAGTTCAATATAAAGCTAAAAAAAAGACTTGGTCAGCACTTCTTAATTGATGCTAATGTACTGAGCAAAATCATAAATATTGCAAAAATTTTAAGTGATGATAACATACTTGAAATTGGTGGTGGAATTGGAACATTAACCGAGTCACTTTCAAAAAAAGCTAAAACTGTAGTATGCGTTGAATATGATAAGAAATTAGTATCTGTTCTAAAAGAACTTTTCAAAGATACAAATAATGTGATAATAATTCAAGCTGATGCTTTAAATTATAGTTTCAATCCACTAATTTCAAAATTTTCACTAAACAAGATGGTTTCCAATCCCCCCTATAATATTGCTGCAACTCTAATTTTTAACATGTTAAATAAATACCCCAAAATTGAAAATTATATTGTTATGGTACAAGAAGAAATTGCTAAAAGATTAACAGCCAAGCCAAGGGATAAGAATTACTCTGCCATTTCAGCTAAAATATTTTTTATTTCTCAAATAAAATCCTGCTTTAAAGTTTCAAGAAACTCCTTTTTACCATCTCCAGAGGTCGATTCAAGAGTGATCGAAATTAAGAGAAAAAAATTTAGTTATGAAAATATAGATAAGGAAAAATTGTTTAAATTAATTGATATATCCTTTAGACATCGAAGAAAAAAATTAGTAAACTCCATTTTAAGTGAGAAAGATTGGAAATTGAGCAAAATTCAAACTGAAAATATTATTGAGGAAATAACTGGAAATAGAAATGTCAGAGCTGAGGAATTAGAACAAGAAGACTATATAAAATTATATAAAGCATTTTTTAAAAATTATAAATGATTTTTTTAAAAAAAAATTGAATATAATAATTAAAAATATAATTAAATTTAAAATTATGGAAATTTATTATAATTATTTATATATATTATAAGAATTTTGACGAAACTACTAAATTTTTATATAATTATATAAGAATAAATAATAAGGAGTTGAATATTTTTGCCTATTACTGTAAAAGAGAGATTTAAGACAATGGAAAGAATCAGATCCGAACTAAAATTCTTAATTGGAAAAAGAATGAGAATAAAAGCAAATAAAGGGAGAAAAGTAATAGTAGAAAGAGAAGGAGAAATAGAAAAATTATATCCAAATATATTCGTAGTAAAAGTTTATGAGAATGGAGATAGGGTAAGAAGAGCATCATATAATTTTGCTGATGTTTTAACTAAAACAGTTAGACTTTGTACAATTGAAGAGGATGATGATTACTTTCCATGGCTTTCTGAGTAATTTTAAATTTTATAATCTCAATTTAGAATATCTTAAAGAGATAAAATAAAAATTATTATTTATAATATTTCAAATTTTTAATAAATTTTACCCCCATTTTTATTCCCGAAATCCTTTTTAGACCAATGTTTTTTTCTAAAAATTAAGTTATCAAATCTTCACATAATTTTAGCCTAATTTCTTATTTTTTATACTTTATTTTTCCTATTTAGAGTGACTATTGTGAACTATTATGCATCAATTAAGATATCTATTCTGTTTTAACAATGGTATAATTTTTTTATGAAAAATTATGGTCTAAAACATTTATGATAAATAACCTAGAAAGAAAGCTAGAAAATGATTAGAGTAAAAGCAAATGCTAAGATAAATCTATACCTTAACATTCTTGAAAAAAGGAAAGACAATTATCACAACATCTCTTCTATAATACAAAACATAGATTTATGTGACGATATTATTCTTTTTAAAAAGAAAAGCGGAATAAAGATCATATGTGATGATCATAATGTTCCTTTAGGAGAGGACAATTTAGTATATAAATCAGCCAAGCTGCTAATAAAAAATTTTTTTGAATTAAAATCTTTAGGAGTTTTAATTTTGCTAAAAAAGAGAATTCCTATAGCGTCTGGTCTGGGAGGAGGAAGTGCTGATGCAGCTTCAACTTTAATTGGTATTAACAAACTTCTAAACTTAAATTTAAGCGACAATGAATTACTAAAAATGAGTTCCTCTATTGGTTCAGACGTTCCATTTTTTTTAGTTGGAGGAACAGCAATAGTTGAGGGGAGGGGAGAAAAAATAACTCCACTTGTTCCCCTAATAGATATATGGGTAGTCTTAGCAAAACCTGATTTTCAAATTATAACAAAAGATATCTATGATGAGTATGATAAGATTGGGAAACCCTGCTCACATGATATTAGTGAATTTATGGAATATTTTGGTTCAGAAGATTTATTAAAAAAATTTTCAATATTAGAAAACAGTTTGGAAAAGATTGTTGAAAAAAAATATAAAATTATAACTGTTTTGAAAAAAAGGGCGTTGGAGAGCGGTGCTTTGGCATCCGTAATGACTGGAAGTGGTCCAACAGTGGTCTCATTATGTGAGGATTTTAATTCTGCATTAAGAGTATATTCAAAGCTATCTAAGGAAGTTGATGAAGTATATGTAGTAAAAACCTGTTCAAAAGGTTTTGAAATAATATAGTTTTTAAAAGTTATAATTTTTATAATGATAAAATAGATATTTAAAATTAATTTTTTATAGAATTATTATGATTTCAAAAAAGAAGAATTTTCAATATAGGAGATGAGGTTTGATAGTAGATTCTATCATTTTGGCTGGCAAAAGCTTTGTAAAGAATGACGAGGAAAAATTAGGTGATAAGGTTACATATCCCATAAATGGAAGACCTATGATCGATTATGTTGTAGAAGCTGTAAAGGATTCTAAATATATTGATAAAATTATGATTTTAGGTCATCCAGATATCCAGCTTAATTATTTGGAAAATGAGATTGATACTCTGATATATTCTAATAAACCCTTTTCAGAGAGAATCAAATTTTCAATACTAAAACTTGAATCACCTAGAAAAATAATATTTGTTTGTTCGGATATTCCACTGATTAATGGTGAGATAATTGATAGTTTTGTTGAGATTTGTGATAAGGTTGAAGCTGATGTCTATTTTCCAATCATTAGAAAAGAGAATATACTTTCTAAATATCCCGGGACGAAAAGAACTTACTTTACTATAAGTGAGGGAACATTTACAGGAGGTAATATAGCCATTGTTTCACCACAGGTAGTTTTAGATAATATTGACTTAATTGCCGATCTTTTCGAGAGAAGAAAAAATGTCCTGAAGCAGGTTAGGGTAATAGGTATAACATCACTTTTAAAATATTTTTTTGGAAAACTGTCTTTAAGTGAAATAGAGGAAAAAGCAGAAAAGATGATAAAAGCTCATGGCAAAGCTATTATTTATAGTGGTGTTGAAATTGGAATAGATGTGGATAAGAAAGTAGATTTAGTCTTAGTTGAAGATGTGCTAGGTAGAAGAAAATAAATAATTTTAAACTCTAAACACTTAGGGTACTTCCTATAGCTTCATATAACAGATTTATTTGCTTTATTAATAAAAATCTCATAGAATTGTTTGTTTATATTCTAAAGTACATTATAAACCCTAATATTAAAAATATAATGGGAAAATAATTAAATTCGTTATCAACTTTATAATTAGAAATATAATTCTTATTATTAAAAGTATAATAGAAAGTTATTAATTTCATTATAAATAAATTTTGTAAAATAGAGATAGATATAAAAGTAGAAATAGGAATAGTAAATTATTAAAGGTAAAATTAACAATAAAAATAATCTATATATTTTGGTGATTAGGTTATGAAAAAGATAATCGCTATTGTTCTGGCAGCTGGCAAAGGTGTTAGGATGAAGTCAGAAAAGGTAAAAGTTTTGCATCTTGTTTCTGGAATGCCTATGATATGCCATGTCATAAATACATTATCAAAGTTAGATTTAGATAAAATATATGTTGTTGTTGGAAATCAGGGGGAAAAGGTTATTGAAGCAGTTTCTTATAAAAATATGGAATTTGTTTGGCAAAAAAAGCAACTTGGAACTGGACATGCTGTTTCTCAGGTTAAAAATAAGTTAAAAGATTTTGATGGAACAGTAATAGTACTCTGTGGAGATGTACCATTGATAAAAAGTAATACTTTAAAGAATCTTCTGAATTTTCATACATCATCTAAATCATCTGCTACTTTATTAACATTCTATCCAGATAATTTGTTAGGTTATGGCAGAATATTGAGAGATGATGAGGGAAATGTTACTGGAATAATTGAGGAATCTGATGCCAACAAAGAACAATTAAAAATTAAAGAAGCAAATTCTGGAACGTATTGCTTCAGCTGGAAGAAGTTATCTCAAGCTATTGAGCTGTTAAATAGGGAAAATGTTCATGGGGAATTATATCTAACTGATGTTATCCAATTATTTTCATCAAGAAATGAAAAAATATCTACAATAAATGTTGAAAATTGGAAAGAGTTAATTGGTGTTAATACAAGAGAACAGTTGACAATTGCAAATTATGAGATGAATAAAAGGATGCTTAAAAAGTGGATGGATAGTGGTGTCACTATTATAGACCCAAACTCAACATATATTCATACACAGGTTAATATAGGTAATGACAGTATAATCTATCCATCTACTTTCTTGGAAGGTAAAACTAAAATAGGAAAAAATTGCGAGATAGGACCTTTCACCAGATTAGTTAATTCGACTGTTGGAAAAGATTCAAAAGTAACATACTCTGTTGTTTTTAACTCTAATATTAAAAAAAGGACAAATATTGGACCATTTTCTCATATAAGACCAGGTTCAGAGATTTCAGAAAGTGCAAAGATTGGATCATTTGTTGAAGTAAAAAAATCATATGTTGGTAAAGGAAGTAAAGTTCCCCATTTAAGTTATATTGGTGATACTAAGATTGGTGATAGAGTAAACATTGGAGCAGGAACTGTTACTGTAAATTATGATGGGTACAAGAAACATAAAACAGTAATTGAAGATGAAGTTCATATCGGTTCAGGTTCAATGTTAGTTGCACCAATAAAAATTGGTAAAGGAGCAGTAACTGGAGCTGGTTCAGTTTTAACCAGAGATGTACCCTCTGATTCATTAGCCTTGGAAAGAAGTGATCAGGTTATAAAAGAAGGTTGGGCAAAGAGAAGAAGAAAATTAGAAAAGAAACGTCAATCAAAAAAAAAGATGACATAACCATAACTCATCTATTTTAATATAGTATTCAACATTTATAGAAATAAGCTAATTTTAATAGTATGAATATTGAATAACTTGCTGAGGTTAGAAAATTTTAAATTTTTTTAAATTCAAAATAAGTTAAAAACTATATACTAAGAATGAGGAGGGTGCCAGCATTGAAAGAGGAAGAAAAAAATAAGATGATGATATTTACAGGCTCGTCAGTTCCTGGGTTAGGAAAAAAGATAGCGGATAAATTGCATTTAGAGTTAGGTAAGGTAGAATTAACAAGATTTTCTGATGGAGAGATATATGTAAGATATTTAGAAAGCATAAGAGGAGCTAATGTATTTTTAATTCAAACATGTTCTCATCCTGTAAACTACCATATTATGGAAACACTGATTATGGTTGATGCATTAAAAAGAGCGTCAGCCAAAAACATAACTGCTGTTATACCTTATATGGGTTATTCCAGACAGGATAGAAAAACAATGGGTAGAGAACCCATATCAGCAAAATTAATAGCAGATCTGTTATCAGTAGCAGGAATAGATAGAATGATGACTATGGATTTACATGCAGGTCAAATTCAAGGGTTCTTTAATGTCCCTGTTGACCATCTTACAGCAGTACCCAAGATAATAGATTATATTAATAGTAAAAATATTGAAAATCTAGTAATAGTATCTCCTGATGCAGGAAGAGTAGGAGTTGCAAGAAAAGTAGCTAATAAGTGTCATGCTGAATTAGCTATATTATATAAGAGAAGACCGAAACCTAATGTATCTGAGACAATAAATATTGTAGGAGATGTAGGAAATAAAAATGTTTTTATGATAGATGACTTAATTGATACCGGAGGAACTGTCTGTGAGTCAGCAGAATTTATGAAAAAATTAGGAGCTAATAAGATATATGCTGCTTGTACTCATCCTGTTTTTTCAAAACCAGTTTATAAAAGATTAAAGGAATCTTCTATAATTGAAGTAGTTGTAACAGATACGATACCTATAAAAAAAGAGTTATTAAAAGATAAATTGGTAATTCTGAGTGTTGTTGATTCATTATCACAAGCTATAAAAAATGTTTTTTATAATAAATCTGTAAGTGAAATATTCGAAGGAAGAATGTAAGAAAGGTTTGGTTTCTATGAAGATAAAAGTTAGTAAAAGAAAGAAGGTAGGGACAGGTCCCTCTAGAAGACAAAGGCTTAAAGGAGAAATACCTGGTGTTGTTTATGGTAGTGATATTGAAGCAACCCCTATAAAGATTGATCTTGCTCAGTGGAAGGAAATTATAAAAGCACAAGAAAGCGGTAAAAAGTTAATGGAATTATCAATAAAAGGGGATAGGAAAAAGAAAAGTTACACTATAATGATTAAAGAGGTGCAAAGACATCCAATAACAAGAGATGTTCTTAATGTAGACTTTCATTCTATTTCATTAAAGGAAAAGGTGCGTGCTTCAATACCCATTGTCTTTGTAGGAGAATCGATTGGTGTAAAAGAAGAGGGTGGAATATTAGAACATCATTTAAGGGAGGTTGATGTTGAGTGTCTACCAAAAGATATTCCAGAACATTTCGATTTAAATATTGATAATCTAGAAATTGGAGATGTTTTAAGAGTTTCTGATATTAAACCAGAAGAAGAAATAGAGATACTTTTAGATCCTAATGATGTCATATTATCAATTGCAGTCCCCAGTATTGAGGAAATTGAAGAAGAGGTGGTAGAGGAGGAGGAAGAAATTATAGGAGCTGAGAAAGAAAAACCAGAAGTTATTGGTGAGGAGAAGGAAGAGGAGAAGAAAGAAGAATAAAAAGAATTTTTGGAAATAAGAAATGTTTTGTATGAAGAAAAGAAATTGTAAAAATAAAAGACTTCAAAAAATTATAATAGGATTAGGAAATCCAGGGGAAAAATTTAAAAAAAATAGACATAATATAGGATTTTTAATTTGTGATGGAATCCTTAAAAAATTGGATAATTTTGAATCAGAAATAAAATTTTTTGGACAAATATATAAAATAAATTATAAGAAATGTTGTAAAAATAAAGGAGTTCTAATAGTCAAACCACTAACATATATGAATGAAAGTGGAAAATGTGTTAAAGAAATTATTAACAATTATCCAATATCACCTAATAATCTTCTTGTAATTCAGGATGATATGGATCTTAACTTTGGGAGAGTGAAATTCAAATTGGGTGGTGGCTCTGCTGGACACAAGGGTGTTGAATCTATAATTGATAAGTTAAATGATGATAACTTTTGTAGATTGAGATTTGGCATAGGTAGACCTCCAGAAGGTATTGATCCAGTTGATTATGTTTTAGAAGACTTTATAAATAAAGAATTAAGATTAATAAAAGAAAGTATGAAAGATATAGTAAAAGCAGTTCTGGATTATATTAAAATCGACATAAAATTTGTTATGGAAAAGTATAATTAGAATAAGATAATTCACTACTTTTTTAAAAGATAAGAATTTATAATATATTATATGTAATATACACGAGATAAGTTTACAGTTTACTATTTATAAAATATAAATATGAATTAATTTATATTTGTTATCATTCCTTCACTATGTTCGAGGACGGAGTCTGAACAGGTCCTGGTTGTCATTGCGAGCAGCTCCTTCACTACGCTCAGGATAAATTCCGGTGGCGTGGCAATCTCTCTCAGGATAAACTTAGCGAAGTGAAGAACCTCCTTTTAAAAAGATAAATATAATGAGATTCTTCCCCTTCCCCTTCGCTACGCTCAAGGGTCAGGGTCAGAATGACAAGGTTATTTATTTTTCAATGTACAAGAACATG
This sequence comes from Actinomycetes bacterium, assembly GCA_023129485.1. Lineage (GTDB taxonomy): Bacteria > Actinomycetota > Humimicrobiia > JAHJRV01 > JAHJRV01 > JAHJRV01. The sequence continues at coordinate 14,491 of JAGMBY010000034.1, forward strand.
TGTTTTTAAACACATCTCTTAAATAGTTCATATATATATAGAAATTAATTAAATCTTAACAAGCCTAGGGAGATGGCCTATAAGGATTCTTCCTGGGTTTTTGGCATTTCAAAAAATTTAGAATTTACTTAATAAATTATTTTTAAATACTGACATGAGACTTAGCTTTATATATGAAAAAATAACCTCTACTTCAAAATGGAGAGAGTTAATTAAATACATCTCTAAAAATTTTGAAAACAAAAAGATTTCAGATATAAAGGTAGTTAAAGATTTTTGGTCTTGTCTTATAAGCTGCTTATATCTTCACCTTAAAAAAACTATTGTTGTTGTGATTCCAACATGGGAAAAAGCAATGCAAATCACTGAAGATATTAAATCTTATGTTAATTATAACGATGTTTATCTATTCCCACCAAGAGAAAATTTACTCCATGAAAGACTGTCTCCAAGCAAAGTTACATCAGGAATAAGGCTAAAAACTCTTAACTTACTTCAGAAATCAAAACCTATTATAGTCTTAATCTCAGCGGGAGCAGTTTTAGATAAAATTGCACCAGTTAAAGCAGGGGTTCATTTGCCATTGGCCATAAAGGTAGGAAGTAAAATTTCATTTGAAGATCTCATTAGGAGTATTTCCAATATGGATTATGTTAGAGAAAACAAAACATACTTTCCTGGTCATTTTAGTGTGAGGGGAGGAATTTTAGATGTTTTTGATGTGACAAGCAAATATCCTTATAGAATAGAGTTTTTTGGTGATACAGTAGAATCCATTCGGGAATTTAGTACAGTTACTCAAAGGTCTTTATATAAATTAGACAAAGTGAATATATATTCATCAAGAGAGATAATGATAAAAAGTAAACAAATAGATTATGAGAATAATTTTACGTATTATGAAGGTATGGAATCAGACATTGCTAAATATTATGAAAAACCCCAGAATTTTTTTGAATATATCCCGCAAGAATCTATTATTTTATTTTGTGACCAAATTGAATTTAATTTGAGGTTGAAAAATTTAGTTAATCAAGTACTAGATAGTTTTGTTTTTAAAGACGATGCTGAAAAGGATAATTATATTCTAAGTACAATTATAGATCCTGATAGATACTTTAATAATATAAAAAATCCTATTATCAAGTTAGATGTAATAAGTACTAAACCCGACTCCTTTTCCTATAAAGTTAAAAATCAAAGAAAAGTAAGAGGAGATAGGTCAAGGTTCTTTAAAAATTTAGAGCCTGATTCAAAAAAACTAACCCATAGTATAATCTGTTTAGGATCCATCACAAGAGTCAATAGATTAATAGATATATTTGATGAAGAGGGAGTTCCTTACAAATTCTATAAGAAAAAAGTGCCAAAATCTATGCCAAATACACCAATTATAATAGTTTCTCCCCTGTCAAGTGGCTTTATAGATGAAGAATCTAAAATATCCGTTTATAGTCAATCAGATTTATTTGTAAAAAGGATAAGACATACACCGATATATAAACAAAAGGAAGCTGTTCCAATTATTAGACCCTCAGATCTAAATCTGGGTAATCATGTAGTACACAACATCCATGGAATTGGAATATATGATGGAATGGTTAAAGAGGAAATAGATGGGGTAATAAGAGATTATTTCCTATTAAAATATGCTGATGGAGATAGATTATATGTACCAACTTCTCAAATTGATAAAATTCACAAATATATTGGTGAAGAAAATCCTCCAATATATAGATTGGGATCAAGAAAATGGACTAAAGCAAAAAGAAAAGTTAAACAATCTACTAAAGAGATAGCCAAAGAACTTTTACAACTTTATGCAGAAAGACAACAGTTAGAAGGTTTTGCATTTCCACCTGATACACCCTGGCAGAGGGAGATTGAAGACTTATTTCCATTCTGGGAAACACCTGATCAAGTAAGAGCAATAAATGAGGTCAAGAAAGATATGGAAAAGCCCAGACCAATGGATAGATTAGTTTGTGGGGATGTTGGATATGGGAAAACAGAAGTAGCTATAAGAGCTGCTCTAAAAGCAATATTTGGTGGAAAACAGGTTGTTATATTAGTTCCAACTACCATATTAGCGCAACAACATTATCATACATTTTATAAAAGATTTAAAAACTATCCAATAAAAGTCGGATTATTAAGTAGGTTCTTAACAAAAAAAGAACAGAGAGAAGTTATAAAGGGTTTAAAAGAGGGAACCATAGATATTGTAGTAGGAACTCATAGACTATTACAAAAAGATATAGAAATAAGGGATTTAGGTCTAATAATAATTGATGAGGAGCAAAGATTTGGAGTAGAACACAAAGAAAAACTAAAAATCTTTAGAAAAAAGGTAGATGTTTTAACATTATCAGCAACCCCAATTCCAAGAACATTATACATGTCTTTAATTAGTATCAGGGATATGAGTGTAATTAATACACCACCACAGGATAGATTATCAGTTGAAACTGTTGTAGGGGAAATAAATTATGACCAAATAAAAGATGCTATTGAATTTGAGTTGAGAAGGGGTGGTCAAGTATTTTATGTTCATAATAGGATAAAAACTATTATAAGAACAGCTGAAAGAATAAAAACCTTAGTTCCCCAGGCTAAGATAGCTATTGCTCATGGTCAAATGAGAGAGGAAGAATTGGAAAAGGTTATGATAGATTTTGTTGAAGAAAATTTTAACATATTAGTATGTACAACAATCATTGAATCAGGATTGGATATTCCAACAGTTAATACTATGATTGTTGAGGATGCAGATCAATTAGGACTTGCTCAACTTTATCAATTAAGAGGAAGAGTTGGAAGAGGTGATAAAAAAGCATATGCATATTTTTATTACAATGATAAGAGGCTTTTAACAGAAGAAGCTTACAAGAGATTATATGCACTAAGGGAGTTTTCTCAATTAGGTTCTGGATTTAATTTGGCTATGAGAGATTTGGAAATAAGAGGAGCAGGTGAGATATTAGGACCAAAACAACATGGACACATGGTTTATGTTGGATTTGAGCTCTACTGTCAACTTATTAGAGAAGCTATTGAGGAGATGAGAGGGGAGAAAAAGGAGAAAATTCCCGAAATAACAATAGAAATTCCTGTTTCAGCATACATTCCAAAAGATTACATCAGTGCTGATTCTCTCAGAATAGAGGCATATAGGGAAATAAAATCTGCAGATATATTAAACAAGATAAGTGATTTAGTTGATAGTTTTATCGATCGATATGGAACAATACCAAAACCTTTAAAAAATCTTATAGAAATTGCCAAATTAAAGATTCCTATGAGAAAAGCAGGAATTTTTAAAGCAATTTCAATAGGAAAATATGACATCGCATTCTTTCCTGTTA
>JAGMBY010000035.1 GCA_023129485.1 Actinomycetes bacterium
AATTACAATACTGGAGATTGGAGAAACCAAAGACCAATATGGGATGAGGAAAAATGCATTCACTGTCTGCTATGTTATGTGTATTGTCCAGATGCTTCAATAGAAGTTGAAGATAAAAAAATGACTGGAATCAACTATTTTTATTGCAAGGGATGTGGAATTTGCGCTGATATTTGTCCAAAAGACGCAATCGAAATAATTCCTGAAACAAAAGCAAGTGAATCGGAAACAAAAATAAGTGAGAGGAGCGGATAGATATGGCAAAAAAACATGTTGAAGTAGGAACAACAGCAGTAGCAATGGCGATGCGACAGATTAATCCAGATGTATTAGCAGCATATCCTGTTACACCTCAGACAGCAATAGTACAGACATTCTCACAATATGTTGCTGACGGGAAGGTAGATACAGAATTTATTACAGTTGAAAGTGAGCACTCTGCTATGAGTGCTTGTGTTGGGGCAGCTGCTGCTGGAGCTAGGGTTATGACTGCCACAGCTTCTGCTGGTTTAGCATTAATGTGGGAGATATTATCTGTAGCTTCTGGACTTAGAATGCCAATTACTATGGTAAATGTTAATAGAGCACTTTCTGCACCTATAAATATACATTGTGATCATTCTGATAGCATGGGAGCAAGAGATAGTGGGTGGATACAAATATATTCAGAAAATTCACAGGAAACATATGACAATGTCATTCAAGCAGTAAGAATAGCAGAATCAGAGGAAGTAAGACTTCCAGTAATGGTTATGTTAGACGGTTTTATTATAAGCCATGGAATTGAGGAATTTGAGACTTTAGAAGACGAAGATGTAAAAAACTTTATAGGTGAAAATAAACCAAAGTATTCCCTTTTGGATGTAAAAGAACCTGTAACACATGGTCCTTTACAACTATTTGATTACTACTTTGAAACTAAGCGTCAACAAGCAGATGCAATTTATAAATCAAGAGCAGTAATTGAGGAAGTTGGAAAAGAATATGAGAAATTATCTGGGAGAAGCCAACCTACAATTGAAAAATATTTTACAGATGATGCTGAACTTCTAATCGTGGTTCTATCCTCAACAGCTGGAACTGTAAAAAGTGTTGTAAAGGAGTTAAGAAAGGATGGAATTAAGGTAGGGCTTATTAAACCAAGAATTTTTAGACCCTTCCCATATTTTGAATTAGCTGAAGTCATTAAAAATGTAAAAGCTGTAGCTGTATTAGATAGATCATGTTCATTCGGAGCTCAAGGGGGACCTTTATATATCGAAATTAGAAGTGCATTATATGAGTTAGTACAAAAACCACTCATAAAAAATTACATTTATGGATTGGGTGGAAGAGATATAAGTTTAAAAAATATAAGATCAGTTTATTCTGATTTAGAAAAAATAGTAAAAACTGGTAGGGTAGAAAAACCAGTTAGCTACCTTGGAGTAAGAAAATAATTAATTTTGTCGTTCTGAGGGAGTGTAACGACCGAAGAATCTCATTATTAAAACATATTAGTAATTAGAGTTGGGTATTGAAACTATATATATAAATATCAACTAAAAAATTAATTAACTAATTTTGTATAAGAAAGTAGAGGTATATTGTGGTAAGTCTGAAAGAAATAACAAAAAAGGAAAGAAGGTTATCTCCGGGTCATAGACTTTGCCCTGGATGTGGTGCATCAATTGTAGCAAATATGATTTTATGGGCAACTGATGACCCAGTAGTTATAGGCATTGCTACAGGGTGTTTAGAAGTTTCAACAACTATATATCCGCAAACTGCCTGGGAAATCCCATATATTCACAGTGCATTTGAAAATGCTGCATCTACTATTAGTGGTGTTGAAACAGCGTATAGAGCTTTGAAGAAAAAAGGGAAGATAAAAGAAAATATAAAGTTTGCTGCTTTTGGTGGGGATGGCGGAACATATGATATAGGTCTTCAAGCACTCTCTGGAGCTATGGAGAGAGGTCATAATATGGTTTATGTCTGTTATGATAATGAAGCTTATATGAATACTGGGATTCAGCGATCAAGCGCAACTCCATTAGGTGCAAGTACAACAACAAGTCCTGCTGGAAGTGTTATTCCTGGAAAACTTCAAAAAAGAAAAGATCTTACATACATTATGGCTGCTCATAAGATTCCTTATGTTGCACAGGGTTCAATTAGTCACTGGAGAGACCTAGTAAAAAAAGCTGGCAAAGCCTTTGAAGTTAATGGTCCAGCATTTCTAAATGTATTATCCCCGTGTCCAAGAGGATGGAGATATGATTCCAAGTTAACAATTAATATAGCAAAAGAGGCAGTTACTAGCAATTTCTGGCCATTATATGAAGTAGAAAATGGGGAATGGAAGTTAACTTATAAACCGAAGGAAAAGACTCCAATTGAAAATTGGCTTAAAAAACAGGGCAGATTTAAACATCTATTCAAACCTGAAAACACACACATAATAGATGAAATACAAAATTACATTGATAATGACTGGGAGAACCTTCTTAAAAGATGTAGTAAATAGTTTAATTATTTTCTAAGTGTATTCAATTTTTACTCTTGTATGTAGATATAATCTTGTCATTCTGAAGGAGCAATAGCGACTGAAGCCTGTCCTTGAACGAAGTGAAGGAAATCTCATTCGGTAGATAACTCACTTATCTTCGAAGTGTTGCAACTATTCTTTTGGGATTAGATAACATATTTAATGCATCACAAATATCTTTTACTAAAATATCTGCATTCTGAAAAGCTTGTGTTGATAAACCCTCTTGACCGATTATGGCTATTGATAAATTACACTCTTTAAACATTAATGCATCGTTGGAACCATTTCCAACACATATACAGTTTTCAGCTCCAATTTTACTTACAAAGTCCCTCTTCTGCTCACTTCCATTTTTGTGCTTAATCTTTATTAATAATGGGAGTTTGGCTTTTAATAAATAAGATTCTTTAAATATTACATTTCCTAATTTATTTACTATAATACTTTTAGGTGAAGATTCAGTTATCAGTGAGTAAAATTCTTCCCACTTTTCTTCTAATTCTGTTATGGAAGCTAACCTCGCTCTTATTTTTTCGGATATTTCTTCTAAATTTCCATGTGTTCCCGCAGTGATTATAAAAATATTTAAAATCTGTTTTAATTTATTTAATTTTTTAATTACTTTTTCTGGTATTAATCCATCTGTGGCTAATGTACCATTTAGATCTAAAACTAAGCTTTTCAATTTAAGTGTCTTAAAACCGGGTATAATTATATCAATCATAATTACTCCTAATAAAGATTAAAAAACAATTTCTAAAATTTTTTCATATAAAATTTTGAGTTAATATTTAAATCCAAAAATATAACAGAAATTCTGTATAACTGATATTTTTTATTTATCATAAACTAAAATAATATGGGTATTATATAATAAAACAATATTATTTCATTTGTAAGGAGATATGTTAATGAAAAAATATAATGTTGCAATATGTGGAGCAACAGGTGCTGTTGGTGAAACAATGTTAAAGGTATTAAAGGAAAGAAATTTTCCAGTAGAGAAATTAAAACTTTTTGCATCATATAAGTCAAAGGGTAGGAAATATAAATTTCTTAATCAGGATATTTTTGTTGAAGAATTAACCAAAGATTCATTTAAAGACACTGAAATTGCCCTTTTTTCTATAGGAGCAGGACTCAGTAAGGAATTTGCACCAATAGCAGTAGAAAATGGAGCAACAGTTATTGATAATTCTAGTGCTTTTAGAATGGATAAGAATGTTCCTCTTATTATACCAGAGGTAAATCCTGAAGATGTATCTTGGCACAATGGAATAATTGCAAACCCAAATTGCTCTACTCTTATAATGGTAGTTGCAATTAATCCAATTCACAAAATTTCAAGGATTAAAAGGATAGTAACATCAACATATCAAGCTGTATCTGGAACTGGCAGGAAAGCAATTGAAGAATTAAAAAAACAATCAAGAGCAGTTCTTGATGGTGAAAAAGTAACATCAAAGGTATACCCTGTTCAGATTGCATTTAATGTCTTGCCTCATATAGAAGATTTTTATGATAATGGTTACACTAAAGAAGAGATGAAAATGGTTCATGAGACTCATAAGATAATGGGTGATAATTCAATAAGAATAACAGCAACTACAGTTAGAGTTCCTGTATTTACATCACACTCACTGTCTGTCAATTTAGAGTTAGAATCAAAATTAACAAAAGAAGAAGTTAGAGATATATTAAGTAAAGCTCCTGGATTAAAAGTTATGGATGACCCAGAAAATTTAATATACCCCACAACTCTAAACTCTTCTGGAAATGATTTGGTTTATGTAGGTAGAATCAGGGAAGACGATTCTGTTGAAAATGGACTAAATCTCTGGATAGTATCTGACCAGCTTAGAAAAGGTGCAGCTACAAATGCTATACAGATTGCAGAAATTTTAATAGAGAAAAATCTTGTTTAAATTTTTAATATGATGCGAAGATGAATGAAAACAAATCAAATTTTACCAATTTTTCAAAATTGAAATTTGTGTTAATAATTACAATTTTAGTAGTAGTTTGGGCTTTTGCTTTTCTATTTATAAAAATTGGTTTAGAAGAACTTTCATTTGTCAATCTTACAATAATGAGATTTCTTATTGTATGCCTTGTTTTGATTTTAATTCTTTTTTTTCAAAAAAAAAGATTTTCAAAACTACATAAAAAAGATATAGTTCCATTATTTCTTTTAGGGTTCTTTGGAGTAATAGTCTATCATCTTGGATTAAACTATGGAGAACAATTCATTTCACCAGCTGCAGCAAGTTTAATAATCGCAACAGTTCCGGTTCAGATTATAATATTATCAACAATTTTTCTTAAAGAAAAAATAGGGCTTAAAAAATTGATAGGGATTATTATTGCATTATGTGGTGTAGTTGTAATTTCAATTTGGGGGAAAGCAGGTGCTTCTATTCATATTGAATATATTTCTGCAGTTCTAGCAGTATTAATTGCAGCAATAATGTCAGCATTATACACAATAGCTGGTAAAAAACTTCTAACTCGATATTCTGCATTATCATTGACAACTTACGTAATGCTTTTGGGAAGCCTTGGATTAACCCCATTTATTAGAGGTTCACTTTTGGATCAAATTTCAAAAATGTCGATGACTGGATGGTTCGCAGTTATATTCCTTGGTGTTTTCTCAACTGTTGTAGGATATGGATTATGGTATATTGTTTTGAAAATAAAAAGTGCAAGCGAAATTAGCATTTATCTTTATGCAATCCCAGTTTTATCAACAATTATCAGTTATTTCATGTTTAAAGAAAAAATTACCTTGATGTTTATTTTAGGTGGTTTTCTCGTTATAGCAGGATTGATTATAGTAAATATAAGAACAAAAATTAATTTTAAATAATAATTAAAATTTTTTAGAAAAATTTAGGGATGATTTTTAAAGATAGAACAGAGGCAGGAAAGATTTTAGCCAAGAAACTCTTCCAAACTTTAAATATTCTTAGGGAAGAGAAAGCGATTAAACCAAAAGAAGTATTTATAAAAAAGAAGAAAAAAGTAGTAAAAAACATTTTAGAAAAAAAGGTAGAAGAAGAAACTGAAGAGGAATTAGAAAATAGGTTAGGGAAAGAAGAAGAAGCAGAGAAGATTAGAAAAAACATAACTGTTTTAGCAATACCTAATGGGGGAGTAGCTGTTGGATATGAGGTTTCAAAATTATTAAATATAGATTTTGATGTTATTGTTTGTAGAAAAGTTCAGATTCCATGGAATCCTGAAGCCGGATATGGATCAGTAGCACCGGATGGAAGCTGTTTTTTAAATAAAAAACTTGTTTTTGCATTGGGACTTTCAGATAGAATTATCAAGCAAAATATCAAAGAAACAATGAATCAAATTAAAAAGAGAATAGAGAAATATCGAGGTAAAAAACCATTTCCTAAATTAAAAGACAAAATTGTAATTTTAGTTGACGATGGTCTTGCAAGTGGATTTACAATGTTGGCATCAATTGAATTCGTTAAAAAAAAGAAACCTGAGAAAATTATAGTCGCAGTTCCCACTGCATCAGGAAGTGCTTATCAATTAGTAAGACCTGAGATAGATAAACTTATAGCTCTGGATGTAAGGTATGCATATCCATTCGCTGTGGCCGATGCTTATGAAAACTGGTATGATGTTTCAGATGAAGAAGTTTTAAAATATTTAAAAAAGTAATCAAATTTTAAAAATGGCTTTCTTAAGTAGACTTCTTATAATTTATTTACATTAACAATCTTACAGCATCGGTAATAAATTTAATGCTGAAAAATAATAGAAATAAACCACATATTGTAAAAATAATCTTTTGAAATTTTTTTCCAAAGAATCTTCCACCTCTAAACGAAAGAAATGAGAGAAAATAGTACCAGAAAAAGTCACATAACCAGTGACATAATGCAAAAATCAAAAATCCAAATATTCCAAAGTTAATAGATTTTAAAATTAGGGTAACTCCAACAGCAGCCCACCAGATAAAAAAATATGGATTTCCTAAACTTAAAAGTATTCCAGATATTATTGAGGAGTAAGCGTAAATTTTTGAACTAAAATCAGACTGTTTAACACTACGAAACATGCTAATACCCATAAATAAAAGAAATAATCCTCCAATAATATCAATTAATGCTTTTACATAAATTAGATTTAATAAATATCCAAAGCCATAGAATATAGCTATCATAAGTGGAAACTCCACTATTCCATGACCTATAGCAATTAATGCTCCAGCATGAGGAGATTCATTACCTTTTACTATTGTTACAGCAGTAATAGGTCCAGGGCCCATAACACCAGATAATGAGATAATCACTGCTTCAAAAATAAAAGCTAAAAAAGACATAATTTCACCTTTTAGTATTAACAAGGATTTCTACAAAAAGTTCTTAAGGGACAATTAATTTGTTTTTTTCTACAAAAATCTTTACCCAATCTTACCAAACATGCTTCAAAATCTGAAAAACTATAACCCTTTTTCCTATTTTTATTCCATATTTCTTTTAAAATATTAAGATTTTTTCTTTTTTGTTTAATATTTTTACCAAAAATCTTTAACAAATTTAAATTACAAGCTGCTTTCTCAGAAAAACTACTTAAATTAGGATCTGCTTTTTCCCATATTTCCCTGAGCTCTCTAAGAAAAATATTTGCAGTGGTAGGTCCAATACCTGGCATTTCAATTAATTTATTTTCTAAATCTTGAAAGTCACTTACAGCTTCATGCATATTGTTTAAATTATTATCATAATTATCTTGAATAATTTTCATTATATTTAGAAGTTTAGTGGCAGTTTTAAAATCATATCTTACATATCCGCCCACATCTAAGATCTCCACTAATCCATCCCACTCTGTCTTTAAGATTTTTTCTGGTGTCAAAACATTTCTTTTTTCAAATTCATAGTAAGTATTTGTTGCTATTTTCTCTCCAATTCTTGCTCCATAAAGGATAGATGCTAAAAACCATTTAAATATTTCATCAGATTTTTTCTCTTTTAATTCTATTCCCAAAGATTTAGAGAATTTTCCATCATAATTCTTAAATAAAGTTTTAATTATTTCTTTAGTATTAATATCTTTTTTACTCATTTATATATTCCTATCTAATGAAATCAAAAATAAGTTAATTATTATTTTTTTATTTTTTTGAACTTTTGTAGATATAAATTTATAAAATTAAAACATTTTTAATTATATACTCTCAACTAACAAATATTTTAAAAAATAATTAGATTCTAAAAATTGAAAGAAATATATTTTTTATTTATTTGGATAAGATATAAGAGTTTAAGTAAAATATTCCATAAATAGAAAGGATTTACTAATGTGATTACTATGAGTAGAATATTAAATATATTTAATTTAGAGAAAATCTTTATATAATATTTGGAAAATTAAGAAGGGGAGAATTTATAATGAAAATTACGGTATTTAATGGAAGCCCACGCCATAGAGAGAGTAATACGCATTTTATGCTTAAAGAATTTTTAAAAGGAGTAAAAGATGCAGGTGCTAAATTTGAGAACATATTTCTTGTAAAAAAAGAAATAAGACCTTGTTTAGGCTGTTTTGATTGTTGGTTTAAAACACCAGGTAAATGCATTATAAAAGATGATATGGATGAATTATTGTCAAAATTTTTATCATCAGATATTGTTGTTTTTGCAACTCCTATTTATATAGATAATTTAACAGGAATTATGAAAAACTTCATGGATAGGCTTATTCCTGTTATAGATCCTCGTTTTGAGAGGGATGAAATTGGTGAGTGTAGGCATAAAAAGAGATTTGAAAAATATCCCAAAATTGTAGTTATTTCAAATTGTGGATATCCAGAACAAAGCCATTTCCAAGTTCTAAGACTATTATTTAAAAGAGTTGCAAGAAATTTACACTCTGAGATTATTGCTGAAATATATAGAGGAGGTGGCTGGCTTCTTAAAACATCATTAGTATCAAAAAAATTAGTTTTGGATTATAAGAAATTATTAAGAAAAGCAGGAAGAGAAATAGTTAAAAATTTAAGTCTTTCTGAGAAAACAATTTCAGAATTAAAAAAACCAATTATTTCAGTTGATGAGTTTATAGAATTTGCAAATAAAGGTTGTGATAAATTATTATCAAGAATTAAAATATAACTTAATAACTTGTAAAGAGGATAACCACCATCTTATAGATAATATATATTTCATAAAAACTTATTGCTCAACAGATTCCTTTGATGTCAGAATTAGTGGATTTTAGAGATAACTTTAAAATAGAGTTAGTTAGTTTATAATTAAAATTAAAAATTTTTATAGGAGTTTAAAATGGAAAAGATGGTTGCATTTTGTGGGATTGTATGTACTGAATGTCCTGCATTTATTGCAACACAAAAGGAAACATCAATGACAAATTTCATTTTTAGAATGATGACAACAGTTATGAAAATACGAGGCATTTTTCGCAACAAAAAGAGAGAGGTTTTATTAACTGGAATTAAAGAAGGTGATATAGTTTTAGATTATGGTTGCGGAATAGGGTTTAATACTATACCTGCTGCATGGATAGTAGGTGAGAAAGGCAAGGTATATGCTTTAGATATTCATCCCTTAGCTATTAAGACAGTAGAGATGAAAATAAGGAAAAAAGGGTTAGTAAATATAGAAACAATTCTCTCCGGGCTAGACACTGGACTTCCAGATGAATCAGTAGATATTATCTTATTATATAATGTGCTTCCGATAATTGAAAATCAAACTGATTTAATTAAAGAGCTATATAGAGTATTAAGATCAGGAGGGGTTCTTTCTGTGAAAAGTGGCTTAGGTGTAAATTTATACTCAAGGGAGAAAATTAAGACAAACGATTTAGAAAAACTTATGATAGATAAAGGTCCGTTGAAATTAAAGAAGAAAATTGGGAAATTTTATATTTTTGAAAAAAACAATGAGGAGGATAAATTATTGAAAGAAACAAAAAAGAACGGCCTTTAATTTATATTCAATCTGCAATTGCAATGATGTTGATACAACTTGTTCACAAGATAGTACGTGAAATTCCTGGATCTTTTGGATTTTATGCTTGTTGTATAAGAAAATTTACAAATCATTAAGGGTAGGAAAGAAATGAAAAGTGACTCAGAGAGATGGTTAAAAGAAAATGCTGAAAATGTTTTGAAAGAAGTAGGGATTAGAAAAAGTCAAATTGTGTTGGATTTTGGATGTGGCTCTGGTTATTATACAATTCCTGCTGCGAAAATAGTTTGTAACAAGGGGAAGGTATATGCCCTAGATAAGGATAGAAGTAGTTTACATGAGGTAATACAAAGAGCAAAGTCGCAAAAGCTTAATAATATCCAGATAATAAAGACATCAGGAGAATTGAAAATACCTTTGGAAGATGAGTCTGTAGATGTTATTTTACTTTACGATGTTCTACATTCCTACTATTTCTCAGTAACTGATAGAAAAGGATTATTAACTGAATTTTACAGGATTTCAAAACCTAATGCTTTAATTTCAGTTTATCCAAAACACATGGATTCAGAGGATTTTAGAGATGAAATGGAAGAAGCAAATTTTCATTTTGAAAGAAAGCTTTTTGAAACTTTACTTCATTATCATAGTCTTGAACAAGACTATTTGCTAAATTTCCGAAGAAAATAAGAGTTTCTTTAGAAAGTTCTGAGCTAAACATAGATTTGAATGTCAGGTTTAAGCAAATTCACTTAATAGTGGATAGAAGGGAAATCAAAGATTTGCCCAAATTGTCTTCGGCAACTTCTTTTATCCGCAAAATGTTATATGTAATTGCCCTTTGTCCGCTAAAAGCAAACCCAAAAATTTAAAAATGAAAAAGAAGTAATTAAAGCGAAAGCGATTGGAAAAAATCGGAAAGTAGAATATTGAATATGAGGTGAGAGACAAAAGATTAAAAATTAAGGGATTTTAAGAATTACTTTAGTATGAATTTTACCAGCTTCCTCCTCCGCCTCCACCAAATCCTCCTCCAGAAAATCCGCCTCCACCAAATCCACTTACACCTGAAGCTGCACCTCCTGGAGTTGAAGCAAATGCAGTATTCATATTATTTGTAAGATCACTAATCATATTTGTAAATATAATTGCATTAATAGTATCAAAATCACCTTCATACCAATCTGATGGTCTTTCAAAGATTCCTTCAAACTGTTTAGCCCACTGCCTTTCAACACCTAATGCCATAGCATGAGGTAAGAATTTTTCAAACATCTCGGGACTTTTTTCAGGAGCATTAAAGAACTTCAATCTATCCTTTTCTGTTACTGTTAAAAATTCCTTAAATCCTAGAATTGCCTCATGTGTCAGCTTACCCCTTTTTGTTTTTCTAGGCATTGCTCTACCAAAAAGACCTACTATGATTGCAGAGATTATATTTATAACCACTAATACACCTGCCAAAATATAGTACCTGTTTCTCACTCTGTCAGGATTTGTTGGGAAATATCCTTTATTTACAAGGGTCTCATAAGTTACAGATTTAATTCCTGGTAAATTTTCATAGAACTTACCCTTAAGTTCTGATAATCTGACTACAGTTTTTCCAGATAGAGGCTTTTCTTTAGAAGTTTCTTCCTTTACCGGCTTTCCCTTTTTATCAAATATTTTTAAAGTCGCTAATCTTCCTTCTTCTTGAGCAGCATATCTTTTTTCTGTTATTAAATTACGACCATCATCAAAAATCCTTATAAAATCAAATATTTTTTCCAGTACACCAGGTTTCTTTGCAAAAATGGCATTGAAGAGTTCTCTTTCATGAGACTCTAATTTTTCATCAGCTTCCTTTAATTTTATAAATTCATAATCCCTTTTTGTTTTAAAGAAACCTTTTTCTTTTATCTCATGTATTTTCATATAGCCTTTTACTGCTAAATCAATAATAGTGGCAGAGATATCTCTTAAATCAGCTCTTTCATCAACAATAGAACCTATTTCCATAGGAGTAAGTTTGTCTGGTGGGGAATAGATAGGAATTATTGTACCTTTTCCAGCTGGGTCTCTTCCATACTTATTCCAAATAAAGGAAATAGCACCTAATGTTACAAGAGGAATAACAAGTACATAAAGAGCAATTAAGTAAGGGAGATATTTTAACAATGTAGTGCCAATATCTTTTGAATATTTCTTTGGTACTTCTTTAACTATACCCTTTGGCCAACCCAATACTATTGTTAAACCCCCTCCAGGTAAAAGCATCTTAGTACTTTCAAAATAAGTTTCAGTTTCACTCAGAATTTCACTCTTGCAATTTTTTTCCCTTGAACCTATTTTACCTGTATAACATGTAAGTTTGATATCTTCTGATTTTATATTTTGAGGCAAACTTATTTTAATAGATGCATTATAAATATTAACAGCCCACTCATTTCCAGTAGCATTCCAATATAATTCATCATGTTCATCAAAATAATTTAGTGCACCACCAACTTCATAGGTGATAATATAGATATTTTCACCCGTAACATATACATTTGGATCACCAATTTTTATACTTATATAATCTCCCTTAGTACTTGTTTCATATCTATATTTTGATCCAGTTTCATCAACCACATTTTGTACTCTAAAATCGAGTTTGTAAATTCCCTTCTCTGTTTCATATCGATAGGGAATATCTCTATAGATACCATGTCTATTTTGAGTACCAAAATCATAAGCTATTTTCTCAGTAACTATAATAGAGCTATCACTATTTATTGTTATCTCTACATTAAACTTATTTATCTTCTCATTTTGAGCTAATGCTGAGCTAAATGTGAAAAGAATAGTAGTTGAAACAAGGAAAGCTAAAATGAGTTTAATTTTTTTTCTTCTCATCTTTTCAAATCTTATTTTCTAAATTTTTATTAAGTTATTTTTTATTTTTCCTAAGTTTTAATCTGGATATTTTTTATTTTTACTGAACTTTATTGAAATTGTTTATTATATCTAAAACTCAACCTTTGGAGCTTCTCTTTCTTCTTCTCTTTCTACTTCAAACATCTCTCTCTTAGGAAATTTTCCACTAAAAAGTGCAGTTACTAAAGTATTAGGAAATATTTCTCTTATGGTATTGAAATCCCTTACAGTGCCATTGTAATAGCGTCTTGAAGATTCAATCTTGTTCTCTGTTTCTTCCAAATCATCTTGAAGAGATAGAAAATTCTGATTTGCTTTCAATTCAGGATAATTTTCTGCAACAGCAAATAGTGTCTTTAATGTAGCAGTAAGATTATTTTCTGCTTCAGCCCTCGCTGCTGGACTCCCTGATCCCATGGCAATTGATCTTGCTTTTGTAACTTCTTCAAATACAGATTTCTCATGAGATGCATAGCCCTTTACAGTTTCCACAAGATTTCCAATTAAATCATATCTTCTCTTTAGCTGAACATCTATATCACTCCAGGAAGCATCCACTTTAATGTTATTACTAACAAGTTTATTATAGATACTAATAAAGAAAACTGCTACTACTATAATGATACCTAAAACAATCAAAAAACCCATTTATCCTCCCTTCTTAAAATTTTTAAAAAATTTATATTGTAATAATTGTAAATTTTCTCTAAGCATAACAGGTTTTATTATGCTACCTATTATACCTAAAATGGTATTAAATTGTAATAAAAAAGTTCTCTATCAATCACTTCTCTTATCAATAGTAACAGCTACGCCTAAATGGTCAGAAGCCATGCTTTTTGGTATTACAAAATTGCTTGCAGCTAGATCAGGTGAGATCCAGATATAATCTATTCTTTTCTCAGGTTTATCTGAGGAATAGGTATATCCTTTTCCAGTCCCAGCTTCAATAAATGTATCTAATAATCCTGAATTATAATATATCTGTGTTTCAGACCAGTGAGGTTTGGCATTCATATCACCTAAAATTACTGTTTTATCATGATTTCCCCAATAATCAACAATTGCGTTTATTTGAGGTATTCGAACGTGATTATCCTCTTCAACATGGTGTAGATGTGTAGCTATCATAAATAGTTCTTCATTATTTCCTAAATCAATTTTAACCCACAAAAACCCTCTCTGTAATGGTACACAACCTTTTGGTAAGATTTCATTTTTATATTCTAAAACCGGGTACTTAGATAGAATAACATTTCCAAATAATGGGTCACCAACTGGACCATATATATAAGGAATATTCAATCTCTGTGATAGCCATGTAAGCATATCAAGTGAGCCATTTATATACCACCCTCTTGAAACCTCCTGTAATGCAATAATATCTGCATCACTTTCTTCAATAACTTTTGCAAAAGCTTCCATACCTAAATATCCTTTTGTGTCAAACCCTTGATGTAGATTGTATGTCATCACTCGAACCGGATATCCATCACCAGATAGAAATTTTGGTTTTTTCCAACCTATAACATTAATTACTACTGATAATATTAGGATTACTATAATACCGATTATAGAAATTCTCACTAAATAGTCTCTTGATAAGTTTATTATTTTCTCTTCACTCAGTTTGAATGAGGATATTGTTGTACAAATTAATAAAACTACAGCAGAGAAAGGGGCTAAGACCTGATTATTTATAGGAAGTTTTATATCATAGCCAGCATAATAGCCAAAAAGCATTGCTACAAGAAGCATCATTCCAATACCATAAGAAATTGTACTGCGCCAAAATCCTTTAGATTTAACCTTAGACTGCAGACCTATTAGAATAATGGTTAGTGCACTTGCTAATATTATTTGACACAAAATAAATAGTATGGGTGCAATCCATCCACTTCTTTTTATTAATAGCAAAAATAAAATTAACAAGATTGCTTCAATAAAAACTACTATTGACATCCACCTTTGATTTAAATTTTTTAAAATAAAGATTGAAAACATAATTGCAGTAATATTTCCTAAGGTTATAAGTGAAAAAACTATAGGTTGTGATAGATCTGTAATAACTGTTTCATACCCAATATTTTGGAAAAAAAGTAATTGTAAAAATAGGAAAGAACCAAATCCCATCATAGGTATACTAAATAAGAAATTTGGTTCTTTTCTTGATATCTTTTTTTCTCTTTTAACTAATCCAGTAGATTTAATCCAGGAAAACAGGAGGTAAAATTGTATTGATGTTAATACTAAGATTACAAAGAACGAAAAAATATCAAAATGCCAATTAATATCATATGTTCCAAAAACTCCAAGAATTGCCGTATCTAATGCAAAACCAGAGAGAATTCCTATAATATATTCATATCCACCTGTTTTTTTATTACTACCTATTATTTTATACTTCATATTCCATATATAGCTTAAATAGGAGGGAATAAATAGAATAAAAATTGAAGTTCCCAGTGTACTTAAATAAAGGTCTATAAATGGGGATGAAAAAATTTGTTCAAGTAACCTAATTAAACCAACTCCTATAGCAGTTATAATTAAAATCAATTTAGATCCAATAATTCGATTTATGATAGCAAATATAAAAGATACCAAAAAAACAATAGCAGCATATATTCCTAATTGGGTTGTGCTTGCTCCTATTGCTTCACCGTATACATAGACTATAGTAGGGATAAGAATTCTTAAAGTCTGTAACCCAAACAATATTGTAATTGCAGGTAAAAATATTTTAAATAGTGATTTATTAACAAAATCTGAAGATTTAATTTCCCAATTCATTTACCCCCCCTTTTTTTTAAAGGATTCTTAAAATAAATAAAATTTTAGAAATTGGTAAAAAATAATTAAAACATAACCTATTTTAACAGGTTCACAAAGACTTTTTAAGTCCCCAATTAATAATGAATATCGATTTTTTTGACTTATCAAAATCAATGTCACTTTTGTTATTTATTATTAAATTACTTACAATTCATTTTGCAACAATTTAAACTATATATAGCTAAAAGATTTTGATTTTGATTAATATATAATAAAATACAAACATAAATTTTTTAGAATACAAGAAGTCATATAAAATGCTCGTTTAAAAAATTAAAATATGTATTAAAAGAAATCAATATGAGGTTATAAGCATGAAAAAGAAGATGAAAATTTTGATTACTTCTGGACCTACAAGGGGACCAATTGATGCAATGAGATATATCACAAATAAATCCAGTGGTAGATTAGGTACGGAGATTGCCATAGAAGCACTTAAGCAAGATGCAGATGTTACTTTTATATATGGGAAGGGAAGCATAACTCCAGATATAAAAGATATTGGTGAACAGTTATACTCAAATTTAAAATTTATAGAAGTTGAAACTGTTGATGATTTAATAAAATCTATAAACCAGGAACTGAATAAGGAAAATTATTATGCAGTAATACATAGTATAGCCGTATTGGACTATGTTCCAGATAAATATATAGATGATAAAGTAGCTTCTGGCAAAGATGAGTGGACAATAAGGTTAATTAAAACTCCAAAAGCAATAAAAATTGTAAAAGAAATAAATCCAGATGTATTTTTAGTAGGTTTCAAATTGGAGGTTGGTAAAACCAGGAAAGAATTAGTTAAAATAGCTTATAAAACTTTATTAAAAAGTGATGCTGATTTAATAATTGCGAACGACTTAAAAGATTTAGAAAGAGGAGAACATATAGCATATTTTGTAAACCCTAAAGGGGAAATAATAGATATCCAAACAGGTAAAAAAAATATAGCAAAAAAATTAATAGAATTAATAGTTAATAGGGTCAGACTTAGACAGGGGAAAATTGTTAGATCTTGATATGACACACAAAAAAATTATCAGTTATTGTAAGAATCGAAATATAAAATTCTGGTTTTATATAATAGGAATTAATAAAACTTGAAAAACTCATAAGGTTTAATATTTTTAAATAAAAAATTGGAGGTAAAAATGTTAAATGGAAAAACAGTGGTCTTAGGTATTACAGGTGGGATCGCTGCATATAAATCAGCAAAACTTGTTAGTAAGTTAAAGGATTTAAAGGCGGATATATTTGTGATAATGACAGAAAATGCTACTGAATTCATAACACAGTTAACTCTACAAACATTATCTCAAAACCCTGTATACATTGACATGTTCAAATTAATTGAAAAAGCTGAAATAGGTCATATCTCTCTATCAAAAAGAGGGGATATAATTGTGATTGCACCTGCAACAGCAAATATTATTGGAAAGATTGCGTCAGGTATTGCAGATGATCTTTTGACCTCAACAGTTATGGCTTCTAACTGTCCAAAACTAATAGCACCTGCTATGCATTCAAATATGTATGAAAATCCAATAGTTCAACAAAATATTAAAAATTTAGAAGATTTGGGTTATGAATTTATTGGTCCAGAAACTGGAAAACTGGCAAGTGGTGATATAGGAATTGGTAGATTAGCAAAAATAGAAGATATTATAAATAAAATAATAGAAATTTTAAAAATTAAGAAACATTAAAGAGGAAAAACTTTTAAGGAGAAGATAAGTAATTAAATTGTCTCCTTTTTATTCCTACTAACTTATTCAATATTCTTTGAAAAATATTTAAGGAGAAATATAAGTAATTAAAATGGATTAATTATTTAAAAATTGAGATTATTCTCCAAACTAAGCCAGCAAATAGAAGACCATAAATTATTGATAATATTGTTAAACTTAATGCTTTTTTAAACCCAAATTCTTTAATAAGCATTCCTGAAGCAATTATGCATGGGATTCCAATGGTAGAAGCTATTCCAAATGTGTAAATTTGAAGAGGAGTTAAAGCTAAAGATATATTACTACCTAAAACTGATAAAAGCATTGTTATAGTTAAATCTTTTTGTAAAAATCCAAATACTAAGGGGATAATAGTTACATCGGGTAATCCCAACCAAGCAGTAATTGGTGAAAAAGGTTTTATTATGATGTTTGTAAGACCTGTTATTTCAAAAATACCGTAAGCTATTCCTCCTAAAGCTAAAAGTGGCATAACTACATATACAAAATCTTTCATCCTTATCCAGCTTTTAGCAAGAACATTTCCAAGTAACGGTTTTCTGTAAGGAGGAAGTTCTAAAAGTAAAGGTTCCGGCTCTATATGAATAACTTTTTTTATTCCAAAAGCCCAGATTAAACCAGTAACAAATAAAGTAGCAAAAACAGAAAAAGCCAACTTTATACCTCCATAGAATCCGACTATACCCATTATTATTGCAATTCTTGAGGAGCAAGGTACAAAAGTAAAAAATGATGTACAGTGAAATTGTTCTTTTTTACTGGACAAAACTCTGGTTGCTCTACATGCTGGTGCAGTACAACCTAAACCTAATGCTAAAGGAATAAATGATTTTCCGGGTAAACCGATTTTTTTCAAAAACCTTTCCGCATTAAGAATAAATCTGGAAAGAAGTCCTATGTCTTCTAGTAAACCCAAAAGCAAATAAAACAAAAACACATAAGGTAAGGCAATGGAAACACCTGCTGCAAGTCCGGTTAGGCCTTGAATTAATACTATACCAATAATATTATGCTCCACTGCACCAAAAGAAGATAAAAGCTTCTGGGTCAGGCCCATAAGAATCTCTTGTGTTAAATTGCCAAGATATAATAGTATTCCAAAGATGGAAAGAAGGAGTAAACCAGTAGTAAGCGGACCCCAGACTTTATGCAAGAGAATATCATCAATCTTTTCTTGCAGTCTTTTTTCTTTTCCCAAAGGAACTATTTGGGTAACCTTTTCTGCAATAAACGAAGCTGTGCCATATCTTGTTATTGATATATCTTCCGCAACTTTTGGATGATGTTCTTCCAAATCTTTCTTGACTTCTTTAATTACTTTTTTATTCCTCAAATATTTATAGAAATCTTCATCTTCTTCTAAGGTTCTTAAGGCAATAAATCTCTTTGGTAGTCTACTTTCTTTTAATCTTAATTTAATCTGTTTTATTGCTTTTTCTATATCATCATCATATTCAACCCTAAAACCCCTTACTTCTTCTTTAATTCTTAATAATGAATCTATGAGATTATCTATTCCCCTTTTAGTTAGTGGATTTATAAGAACAATTGGAACATTAAGAAGTCTACCCAATTTTTTGCAATCAATTTTTATTCCTTTCTTTTCAGCTTCCTCTATAAAATTAAGTGCCACAATAGTAGGTATTTGAGCTTCTAATATCTGCAATACCATATAAAGACTTCTCTCAAGAGAGGTTGCATCTGCGATTATTATTGCCCCATCTGCTTTTTCTTCAAACAACACCTTTTCAGTAATCTTTTCTTCTTCACTTCTATCAGAAATAGAGTATATTCCTGGTGTATCTACAAACTCAATTTCCGTATCATCAATTTTCTTTTTGGCTTTGACAATTTCAACGGTAGTTCCGGGATAATTAGACACTATAACTCTTGGACCAACTAATGCATTAAGTAAAGATGATTTACCCGAATTTGGCTGTCCTATTAAAAGTATTTTATGATTTAAATATTTTTTCTTCATTTCAATACATTAATTTCTTTTGCTATATTTTTACTCAAAGCAAATTTTTTATTTTTTACTTTAACAACTATTCCACTGGGGATTTCATTCATTAATATTATTTTATTTCCAGGAAATATCCCCAAACTTACCATTCTCTCAAATTGATCATTGTCGGGAATGGTAATATCAGTAATTAAACTCTCTTTGCCCAACTTAGATTTCGTTAAAGGAATTCCCCTTTCTTTAAATGTGGATAATTTTTTTATATTCCTAATAACTTCTTCAGAAACATAATGTTCGAGAATATGAGCAAATTCATATGCCTCTTCTTCATTTTTTGTCTTCTTAAAATAATTTTCGAGGACAAGATGTTTTTTAACAATATCTCTTGCCTCAGCCCGTCCAATTTTTGTCAATTTAACAAAATTTTTTTCAATCCGTATAAGGTTTTCCTTTTTAAGATCTTCAATTGCTTTGGACACAAAAGAATGAGAAACCTTAATTTTCGCTTTTACAGATTCCAGTGAAACTTTATCTTTTCTTTCACCTAATATCCTTAATATATC